>LBCX01000013.1 GCA_001657575.1 Bacteroidales bacterium Barb4 | reverse complement strand
TTCATTTACTGTCTTAGTGTTTTTTCATAAAGGCGCAAAAGTAGGAATATATCTTTATCAGGCAAAAGGATCTATTATCAGAGCTACGCACGCAGATTCAAGTTCTAAATACAACAAATCAATACAAAAAGCGTAAAATATTTTTAGAAGGTGTTTGAAAGTAGATTTTTTCTATAGGTTATTTGTTTTGTACCGATCTGATTAACCCGTTTGTGTATTTGTTCAATCCTTTTCCTCAAGAAGAATAAAGGACGGACAAAATAAAAATCAACCTTTAGAAACCGTTTGAATTTAATAATAATATTGAGGATTAGTTGATTCATTGAAAAATTGTTTGTATTTCATGATTGACAGACACCTATTTCTCAAAATATCGATCTGATTGACAGTCGGAATATTAAAACGATAAGAGTGGAGAGACTAAAAGAGGGGAAATATCAGAAAATGTAATTTTTGTCAAAATTATCAAATAGCAGGGAATAGAACTTCGGGGTGGCGGAGCAGAAATATGTAATCTACAGTTGAAAATATATCCGGAAAATGCTGTGGCAGAGACGGATCGTTTTACTACTTTTGCCCTTTCTTTAATACTATTTAAAGATATATTTATGAAAAAGGCTGTCTTCCTGTCTGTCCTCCTGCTGGGTATCAATGCGGCGGAGGCTAAAGTTCAGTTGCCGCAGCAGATCGGCGACCACATGGTGTTGCAACAGCTAACCGATGCCAATCTTTGGGGAGAGGCGGCTCCGAATGCTTCGGTCAGTATTGTTTCGTCATGGTCGGACAAGGCATATTCGGTGAAGGCGGATGCCGCAGGGCTTTGGAAGGCGGCGATTGAGACGCCTGCCGCTACGTTCTGCCCTCAGACGATAAGCATAAGCGACGGGGAGGCTGTTACGCTACGGGACGTATTGATAGGCGAAGTATGGTTTTGTTCCGGACAGTCGAACATGGAGATGCCGCTGAACGGTTTCGGGCATTCTCCTGTGCTGGACGCCAACAATACGATTGCCGATGCGGGTAATCATTCGGGCATCCGTATGGCGACGATTGAGCGGAAGGGCGCAGTTGTACCGCAGGCGTATGCCAACGGCTCGTGGAAGGTGTCCAATCCTGAAAATGCACAGTGGTTCAGTGCCGTGGCCTATCATTATGCGCTGACTTTGCAGCGGACGCTGAACGTACCCGTTGGCATTATTGCCTGCGCTTGGGGCGGCTCGCGTGTGGAAGGCTGGCTGCCAAAGGAAATACTGGCAACCTGTCCCGATGAAGACCTTAGCCGGGCGGGAAGCGAAGAAGGTACGGAATACATGCAGCCGATGATTATGTACAACGGACTGCTGAAGCCCTTAACGAATTATACGATCAAGGGCTTTGCCTGGTATCAGGGATGCAGCAACGTAGGACATGAAACAGTCTACGCCCAACGGCTGGCAACGATGGTAAAGCATTGGCGTTCGCTTTGGGGATTGGGTGATATCCCTTTCTATTTTACAGAGATAGCCCCTTACGATTATGACGGCGACAACGGGGATGGCATCAGCGGTGCCCTGCTCCGCGAAGCTCAAGTCAAGGCGCAATCGCTGATACCCAACAGTGCGGTCATATCCACCAACGACTTGGTAAAACCGTTTGAATCAGCACAGATTCATCCTGCCAACAAGACGGACGTCGGTCAACGCCTCGCCTATCAGGCACTGAATAAAACCTACGGTTACACAGGCATTGCCGCCGATGCCCCCACTTATCAAAAGATGGAAATCAGCGAAGGCAAAGCGGAACTATATTTCAACCATGCCGAAGACGGCTTCACCCCTTGGAAAGCCATTGAAGGCTTTGAGATAGCGGGAGCCGACAAGGTATTCCATCCGGCAACAGCCGGTGTCGATCAGTGGAAAGGCACTGTCACGGTATCCTCCGAAGAGGTCGCCGACCCCGTTGCCGTGCGTTATTGCTTCCGCAACTTTCGAATAGGGAACTTGGTCGGAAGCCGCAATCTGCCGGTCATTCCTTTCCGCACGGATAATTGGTAACTGATAAAGAAATATAATATGATGGAAATAGTAAAATTTGAGCAGGTCAGGGAAAAGGTTCTTACGCTTCGCGATTAGCGGGTAATACTTGATAGTGATGTTGCGGAATTGTACGGAGTGGAAACAAGAGACATCAATAAATCAGTCAAAAATAATCCCGACAAGTTTCCGGAAGGATATATTTTTGAATTAAACAAAAATGAAAAGGAGGAGGTGGTGGAAAATTTCCACCACCTTGCAAAAATCAAGTTCTCGCCAACGCTCCCGAAAGCCTTTGCCGAAAAGGGGCTTTATATGCTTGCAACCATTTTGAAGAGTGATAAAGCCACGCAAACAACTATCGCTATTGTTGAAACTTTCACGAAAATAAGGGAGTTGTCCAGAACGGTGGCGGAAATGTCAGAATCATCCGAACAGTTTCAGCAAAAATCGCTGATGCAGAAAGGTGGTGAAATAATAGCCGATTTATTGGGCGATGACCTTAAAACTTCCGATACCGAAACAAGTATTGAACTTAATTTTGCGGTGATGAAGTTTAAGCATACTATAAAAAGGAAGTAAAAACACATAACAATTAAAATCAAACAAGATGAAAACGAAGAAACAAAACGACAAGCCCGAACAGGTAGCATCAGAAGACAAACAGCAGGAAGCAAATGTTACCCAACCCAAAAGATACAATAAGTTCGGGGAATGGTATTATGGCCTGCACAGAGAAGAGCCATTATTTAAAATAGTTGACATGAGAGCGGTATTGAGATGAGATATTATTTGGACACGAACATCCTTGTCTTTATGTTATCAAATGCAATGGATTGCATAAACAGCAAAGTAGCAGATAAAATATCCGATTATACCAGTATATTTTATACAAGTTCAATAGCTGTAAACGAATTGATACTACTGTACAAGAGCAGCAAAATAGAATTGCAAGGTTGTAACTCGGCGGAAGATATTATTCCCAGAATAGGACAGTTTGGTATTAAGATAATGTATTACAATCAATATCATTTAGCAAAATATGCAGCTTTGGATTTAGTAGATGGTCACAAGGACATGAACGACCATGCTATTATTGCACAAGCCATATCCGATAAGATACCGCTGATTTCGTCCGACACAAAGTTTCAGTATTACACAGGGCAGGGATTGGATTTTATATTTAATAAAAGGTAAAGGAAAAGCCGGTCTCAATAAGAAGCCGGCTTTGAATAGCAAAACATATACTTAGCTTTATTTAATATGAACAAGGCTTTAACAAGGACGGACTACGACTTTCCAGGACAAAAGAGTGTTTACCACGGTAAAGTGCGCGATGTGTATAACATCAATGACGAGTTGCTGGTCATGGTTGCCACCGACCGCATTTCCGCTTTCGATGTTGTCCTGCCCGAGGGAATTCCTTACAAGGGGCAGATGTTGAATCAAATCGCCGCCAAGTTTTTGGATGCAACGGCTGACATCTGCCCGAACTGGAAACTTGCAGTGCCCGACCCGATGGTAACGGTCGGCGTACAATGCACGGGCTATCCTGTCGAGATGATTGTGCGCGGCTACCTCTGCGGAAGCGCATGGCGAGCTTATAAAGACGGCGCACGCGAGATTTGCGGCATAAGGCTGCCCGACGGGATGCGTGAAAACCAACGCTTCCCCGAACCGATTATCACCCCGACCACCAAAGCGGACATCGGCGAGCATGACCAGGATATTTCCCGCGAGGAAATACTCCGGCGGGGCTTGATGTCCGAAGCCGACTATGCCGTGTTGGAGAAATATACAGCGGCATTGTTCAAACGGGGCGGCGAGATAGCCGCCAGCCGCGGGCTTATCCTTGTCGATACCAAATATGAGTTCGGGCGGCGCAACGGAACTATCTACCTCATAGACGAGATTCACACCCCCGATTCCTCCCGCTACTTCTACCTCGAAGGATACGAAGAACATTTTGCCAAAGGCGAACCTCAGCGGCAACTGTCCAAAGAGTTTGTCCGCGAATGGCTGATGGATAACGGCTTTCAGGGAAAAGCGGGACAAACGGTTCCCGAAATGACCCCTGCCATCGTTGACGGCATCAGCAACCGCTACATTGAACTCTTTGAGCATATCACCGGCGAAACCTTCGTTAAGGAAAGCACCGCCCAACTTCCCGACCGCATCCGAAAGAACGTAACAGCCTATTTGCAATCCCGCTGACATGACAACAGGATACGGCTCCGAGAAGGTGCTACCCTACAACGGGGAAGAGGGCAAAGGGATACAAATCCGGCGCATGTTCGACTCCATCGCCGGCACTTACGACCGCTTGAATCACACCCTCTCTTTCGGCTTCGACAAAGGCTGGCGGCGTAAAGGCATTTCCGCCCTCAAACCTTTTGCGCCCCGCATCATACTTGACATTGCCACCGGCACGGGCGACATGGCAATAGCCCTCTGCAAAGCTCTTGCACCCGAACACGTCACCGGTGCCGACCTCTCGGAAGGCATGATGGCGATCGGACGGCGGAAAGCGGCAGCAGCCGGTCTCACAACACAAATCACTTTCGAGCAACAGGATTGCCTGTCGCTTACTTATGGAGACGGCACGTTTGATGCCGTCTCCGTTGCTTTTGGTGTCCGCAACTTCGAGCATATCGAGCAGGGCATTGCGGAAATGTACCGTGTGTTGAAGCCCGGCGGGCATCTGATGATACTTGAACTTGCCACGCCCGACCGTTTCCCCGTGAAGCAGTTGTACCGGCTCTATGCGCAAACGGTCATTCCCGCCGTCGGGCGCATCCTGTCGAAAGAAAAGGCGGCTTACGCCTACCTTCCAGCCTCTGTCCGTGCCGTGCCGCAAGGGCGGGTCATGGCGGACTTACTGGGCAGGGTCGGATTTACGGAAATGGATACGCGCACGTTCACCTTCGGCGTATGCGCCTTATATACAGGAAAGAAAAGATAATAAATAAGGAAAAAGAAAGCTATGGACAAATATGGTTTAATAGGTTACCCCCTGGGGCATTCCTTTTCAAAGACATTCTTTAATCAGAAGTTTGTTGATGAAAACATTGATGCTGAGTACGTCAACTTTCAGATAGACCAAATCAAGGAACTGAAAAACATCATCCAAGACCACCCGGACTTGAACGGGCTTAACGTAACGTTGCCCTACAAAACGCAGGTCATCCCTCTTTTGGATGAGATTGACGAGGATGCCAAAGCCATAGGTGCCGTCAACGTGATTAAATTCATACGGAAAGGCCGTTCCGGCAAGTTGCGCCTGAAAGGGTTCAACTCCGACATCATCGGCTTCAAAAAATCCATCTCCCCTCTTTTAGATCCTCACCACAAGAAGGCATTGATACTGGGGACGGGCGGCGCATCGCTCGCTGTCTTTCAGGGACTGAAGCATCTGGGCATCAGCTCGACTTTTGTTGCCCGACAAGCCAAAGACGCTTGCATCACCTACGGCGAAATCACTCCCCCAATTATGGAGGAATACACCGTCATTGTCAATGCTACCCCGGTAGGTATGTATCCGCACATCAACGAATGCCCCGATATTCCCTACGACCTGCTGACGCCCCGCCACCTTCTCTACGACCTCCTCTACAATCCTGATGAAACTCTTTTTATGAAGTTGGGGAAAGAGCAGGGTGCCACGGTAAAGAACGGGCTTGAGATGCTGCTTTTGCAGGCATTTGCTTCGTGGACTATATGGGGGGAGTAAGGGGTTAATGATTGGATAATACGGGTTAGGCAGTTTTTCACTTTAGGTAACCGATGTTACGCAGAAGCCCCGAAAGGGCTTTCCGACGGTGCCGCTCTTACCGGGAGTTTGGTAGAGAGTAGTTAGTAGTAAGGAGTAAGTAATAAGTAGTTTGGAGAGAGGAGAAGGGAGAGGGCTGTCTGTGTGAAGTCACACGGCTGGCTGTTTGCCCCTCCCATCGCTGGCTGTGTGACTTCACACAGCCGGCTGTGTCATCCTTACTGAAAGCGGATGGCGGTGGATATGTATATTCGGGCTTCTGCGTAACATCAGTCAGGTAATGATGTCACAAGAATAAGCGGCAGGATATACTATTCCTGCCTGCGTTCCGTTAAGTCATGGTGATATTATTTTTTAAGTATGTTTGCCGTTATGAAAAGAGAAATGCTAAGTAAAAAGATTGTATTGTTGTTTGGTATGCTTGCCTGCTTGTCGGGTAAAGCACAGAATTTGCCTGATTCGGTGGTGATGACAGTGGGAGGCAAGGCGGTGCCGTTGTCGGAGTTTACCTTTATTGCACAGAAGAATGGCGAGGCTGATTTTTCCAACTCTAAGACTCTCAATGAATATGTAGAGTTATTCAAAAACTTCAAGCTCAAGGTGGTCGAAGCCGAAGCGCAGGGCATGGACACTACTGAGGCGTTCACCCAAGAGTTGGAAGGTTATGAAGCCCAGCTTAAATCAAGCTATTGGTCGGACAAGACGGGAGAGGAAGAAGCCGTCAAGGCAGTTTATGACAAGGGGAACGAATTGCTGGAATTCAGCTACATCTTAATCCGTATGCCGCGGGGAAATGTGTTGGCGAAAGATTCGCTGCCCGCTTATCAGGAGGCAATGGACGTTTACGAACGCTTGCAGAAAGGCGAGGATATAGATGCCCTCGGCAAGGCATGGTATGAAGAAGACAAGGGGCTGAAGATTGTGTACGAGCATGTGCCTACATTGCCGCCGTTGCGTGCACCCAAAGTGTTGGAGAGGGCACTTTACGAGTTGCCGGCAGGGCAGTTGTCGCTGCCCGTGCGGACGAGCGTCGGATATTATATTGTCAAGATGCACAGCCGCAAGGCGCACCCCGGATTGGTGCGGGCTTCTCATATATTGATAAGTTTCAAAGTTGATTCCGTCACACGGTCGAAGGAAGAGGCGTTAGCCATCGTCGAAGAGGTTTTGCAAAAGATACAGGCAGAAGAGGACTTTGCAGAATTGGCAAAGACGTATTCCAACGACCCCGGCTCTGCCGCCAATGGCGGTATGTTGAGGGCTTTCGGATTGGGTGAGATGGTGCAGCCCTTTGAGCAGGCAGCTTTTGCCCTGAACACGCCCGGCGAAGTGTCCGGATTAGTGGAGTCCCGTTTCGGATACCATATCATTAAATTGATAGAGAAACTGCCGCGCCCTTCGTTTGACACGGAGAAGAATTCGTTGCAGTCGGCTATGGCAAAGAATGAGCATAACTTTGAGCTGTACAAGGCTTTCGACGACCGGATGAAGAAAGAGCATGATTACGTCTTTTATCCCGATGCTTACGAGGAATTGGCAGAACTCTGCAATGAGCTGTTCCCAAGCGATTCGGTTTTCTACGAAACAGCAAAGGATATGAATAAGCCCCTTTTCTCCTTGCAGGGTCAGGGCTTTCCACAAAGCGAGTTCGCCCGTTTCATGTCTGCCCCTCAGATCTCCACAAAGACTTTCGCCCTTGATTTCTTGCAGGAGGCATACGACCTTTTTGTACGGGCAGCAAGCGCTACCGCCGAGCAGAACGTTTTCAATGAAAAGCATCCCGAATATGCCTACCTGATGCAGGAATACAGGGATGGCATCCTCTTGTTTGAAATATCCAACCGCGAGGTATGGACTAAGCCGGTGAAAAAACAAGCCCCCCTTGAAAAGAAATGGATAAAGGCGTTGAATAAGAAATATCCGGTAGTTATCAATTGGGAGGTGATCACGAAGTTGCGGAAATAAAGAAAGTTATAAGGAGAGTTATGAGAAATGCCGGTTTATGGTTTGTCGCTTTTCTGTTGTTGCTGTGTGCCTGTGATAAAAAACCGTCAATCGGTAGTTCTGTTGTTTTGGCATACGTGGGAGAGCGCACATTGACTCTCTCCGAAGTAACGGACATGATACCCAAAGGGACAGAACCCGCCGACAGTCTGATCATTGCCGAAAGCATTATCAAAAAGTGGGTGAAAGACGCACTGATATACGATGTGGCTTTACGGAATCTGAGTGAAGAAAAGGCTGAAATCAACAGATTGGTGGAAGGCTACCGTCGCTCGCTGGTGCGTTACCGCTATCAGGAGCGTTTAATAAAGGAAAAGCTGGCATCGGATATTCGGGAAAGCGAAAAACTGACGTATTACGAGGTGAACCGGAAGGATCTCATTTTGGACAGAAGTCTGATTAAGGGTCTTTTCCTGAAAGTCCCTGTGGATGCGCCCGGTTTGAGCGAGGTTAAGGAATGGTACAGGCAGAGTTCGGAAAGCACGTTGGAGAAAATAGAGAAATACAGTGTGCAGAATGCGGTGATATACGATTACTTTTACGACCGCTGGGTGGACTTTGACGATATTATGAGCAATATACCCCTGCGCATGTCTGATCCCGTTACGTATTTGAAGACACACCGGACGGTGGAAGTGAGCGACAGCAGTTTCTGCTATCTGCTTAAAATTAACGAATATGTACTGCCCGGCAGCGAAAGCCCCTACGAATACGCCAGTCAGCGAATTGTTGAAATGCTGACCAACCAGCGGAAAGTAACATTTCTGAAAGAATTTGAGGACGACCTGTATAATGACGCTATCCGGCAAGGCAAGGCGCGTGTTCTTACCCATCCGTGATTGCAAGGTGATTTACATTAAAGAACAGATTAGGATGATGAAAAAGTTTTTACACGTATTCTGCCTTGCCTGCTGTGCCTGCGCGGTGACGGCGCAAAGCCAAAGCAATGTGATAGATGAGGTTGTCTGGGTTGTGGGTGATGATGCCATCCTGCTTTCCGATATAGAGTCGCAACGTCTGTTCATGCAGAACGACGGGGTGCGTTTCGAGGGCGACCCCTACTGCTTCATTCCCGAACAGATTGCCATCCAAAAGCTGTATCTCAATCAGGCGAAGTTAGACAGTGTCGAAGTAAGCGAGCACTCGGTTATCCAGAACGTAGATCAATGGATGAATATGGTTGTCAATCAAATCGGTTCGCGCGAGAAGGTGGAAGAATATTTCGGAAAGAAGTTTTCGCAAATCAAAGACGAGCGCAAAGAAATGATACGCGAGCAGCAGGTTGTGCAGGAAATGCAGCGTAAGCTGATTGGGACAATCAAACTGACCCCGTCCGATGTTCGCAAATACTACAATCAGCTTCCGCAGGACAGTCTGCCCAATATTCCCACCACTGTGCAGGTGCAAATCATCACCCTCGAACCGACCATTCCCTTTGAAGAAACCGATGCCATCAAAGCCCGCCTGCGTGAATACAGCGAAGATATTACCGCCGGAAAAAGGGAGTTCTCCACCTTAGCCCGCCTCTATTCGGAAGACCCCGGCTCTGCCATGCAGGGCGGAGAAATGGGCTTTGTGAGCAAAGGCGGACTGCTCCCCGAATTTGCCAACGTCGCTTTCAACTTGAGCGACCCCAAGCGTGTTTCCTCCATTGTTGAAACAGAATACGGTTTTCACATTATCCAGCTGATAGAAAAGCGCGGCGACCGTATCAACGTCCGCCACATTCTCCTGCGCCCGAAAGTGTCGGAAAAGGAACTGACGGAAGCCATTGCACGGTTGGATTCTCTCCATACTGACCTGCAAGCCGCGAAGTTCAGCTTTGAAGAAGCCGCAACCTTCGTCTCCTACGACAAAAGCACCCGCAACAACAAGGGCTTGATGGTCAATCAAAACATGGAGAGCGGCAACTACGGCACTCCCGTGTTTGAGATGCAGGAACTCCCGCAGGAAGTGGGGAAAGTGATTGACTCCATGACTGTCGGCAGCATCTCCAAACCTTTCACCATGATTACCGACAAGCAGAAGGAAGTGGTCGCCATCGTGAAACTGAAATCCCGCACGGAACGGCATAAAGCCAACATGACCGACGACTATCAGGCATTGAAAACCATTGTCGAGGAACGTAAAAAAGCCGAACTGCTTGACAGCTGGATCACCAAAAAGCAAAAGTCCACGTATGTACGCATCAGCGACGGCTGGCAAAACTGCGACTTCCGTTTTCCGGGCTGGGTGAAAGAATAAAGCATGAAGCATACGTTTCTTGGGGTAGCTTTCCTGTCAGTCCTATCGGTTTGTGCCGTTGCGCAAACCGATTCGGTTGCCGTTCAAACAACCGCGACAAAGGTCTATCTAGAAGGTGCCGACTCGTTGGTCTTCAATCAGCTGACAAATCCCGATGCACAGATACTGAAAGGCAATGTCATTTTCCGCCACGACAGCACCTATATGTATTGCGACACTGCCTTTTTCTACGAACTGACCAACTCTTTGGAAGCCTTCGGGCAGGTCAGAATGGAACAGGGTGATACCCTATTTGTTTACGGCGATTACCTTTATTACGACGGGAACACCCAACTCGCCAACCTGCGCCGGAACGTGCGCATGGAAAATAACCAAGTGACCCTTTACACCGACAGCCTCGACTACAACCGCCTTGCCAACATCGGTTACTACTTCGAGGGCGGTTCGCTCGTAGATGAATCAAACAGGCTCACTTCTTTCTACGGACAATATTCGCCCGACACCAAGCTGGCGATTTTCAACGACAGCGTCCGCCTCTACAACCCTGAATACACCCTCTATTCGGATACCCTGCATTACTCAACGGATACAAAAATTGCCCTCATCTTAGGTCCCTCAACCATTGTAACCGACAGTGGAACCATCCACACTACTCGCGGCTGGTACGACACGGCAAACAACACCTCCCTGCTCTTAGACCGCTCGCGCCTTGTCAGCAAAGAAAGAATACTTGTCGGCGACTCTATCCATTATGACCGTGAAACCGGTTTTGGCGAAGCCTTCGGCAACATTTTCATACAGGACACAGCCAAACACATCATCCTCAAAGGCGAATACGGCTATTACGATGAGAAAACAGACTTCGCCTTCGTCACCGACAGTGCCTGTTTCCTCGAATGCAGCACTGCCGACACCCTCTACCTGCACGCCGACACCCTCCACATGCTCACTGTCGATTCTACCTACCGAGAAGTAAAAGCCTTCCACAGCGTGCGTTTCTTCCGCTCGGACATACAGGGCGTATGCGACTCCATGCTCTTCAACACCCGCGACTCCGTCCTCTATATGTACACCGACCCTATCCTTTGGAATGATGACTACCAGATGACCGGCGACACTATCTGCCTCTTTATGAATGACACCGCCATTGATTACGCCCACATACAACGCCTTGCCTTCGCCATACAGCAAATCGACTCTGCCCATTACAACCAACTCAAAGGCAACGCCCTCAAAGCCTTTTTTGCCGGAAAAGCTGCCCGTCAGATAGACGTGGAGGGTAACGCCGAATCCATCTTCTACCCCATTGAAGCCGACGGTGCCATGCTCAACATGAACGAAACCAAAAGCAGCTACCTCTCCATCTGGATAGCCGACAACAAACTGGAAAAGCTGAAAATCTGGCCTGCTCCCCAAGGCACCATCCGTCCCCTCTCCGACCTTACCCCCGACCAGCAAAAACTGAAAGACTTCCAATGGCTTGACTACATCCGCCCCAAAAGCAAGGATGACATTTACACTGTGGTCAAAAGAAACATAGAGGAAGCGGCTCCCAAGCGGAGCAGCAACAGGTTTAAACGTTAATTGTTTTATGTTGATGCCTTCGTAAGCAAGCCTCAACCTTCCGTACCCCTGACAGGGTATCACGTACCTCCGGAATTTGTGTAACATCAATCAAGTAGTCAGAATTAAATAAACAATAGTATGGTGATAGCAGCAGATAATACAATACCCTTTTTGAAAGGAGTGATTGAGCCTCTCGGCGAGGTGCGATACCTGAGTTCCGGAGAGTTTACGGCGGAAGCTGTCCGCGAGGCGGATGTCTTGATTGTGCGCAGTGTGGATAAATGTACGCGCAGCGTATTGGAGGGGAGCAGGGTGAAACTGATTACTACGGCGACCATCGGTTTTGACCATATTGACACAGGCTATTGCGATGCCGCAGGTATCGTCTGGAAAAATGCGCCGGGCAGCAATGCGCGTTCCGTAGCCCAATATCTGGCGGCTTGTCTGGTGACGCTTTCCATGCGGACAGACACGCCCTTGCAGGGAAAAACGATTGGCATCGTTGGTGTCGGTCATGTCGGAAAAGAGGTGGAGACGGTATGTGCCGCTTTTGGTATGCACATCCTCCGCAATGACCCCCCCCGTGCAGAAAAAGAGGGCGAAGCCAGCTTTGTCTCTCTGGAAACTGTGGCGGAAGAGGCGGACATTATCACTTTTCACACTCCTCTGACCAAGGAAGGGAAACATGCCACTTGGCATTTGGCAAACGAATCTTTCCTGCGGAAGCTCAAAAGGAAACCTTGGGTGATAAACAGTTGCCGGGGGGCAGTCTGCGATACGAAAGTGCTACTTGACGGCCGGGGGACGGGGCAAATCAGTGCCTTGATTATGGATTGTTGGGAGAATGAGCCGCATATTTCCTGCGAACTGTTGCAAACGGTTGCCGTTGCCACACCCCACATCGCCGGCTTTTCCGCCGACGGCAAGGCGAATGCCACCCGTATGTGTCTGGAAGAAATCAGCCGCTTCTATACTATAAAGGTGGAACGGATCGGTGAGGTTGTCCCTGCCGCTCCCCTCTGTCCGGTCATTGATTTAAATCAATTTGCTTCCCTGCGGGTAGAGCAGGCTGTTTTGACAGCTTTCAATCCTCTGCCTGTTGACAAAGCTTTGCGTGATACGCCGGAACACTTTGAGTCTTTTCGTGCAAACTACAACCATCCCCGTGAATTTGCAGCCTATACCATCCTGCATGCCACAGAGGAAGAGGCTTCCGTCCTGAGCCGTTTAGGCTTTTCCGTTCCTTCATTTGCCTAACAAAAAGGCATTGATCTGTCTGACAAACTCTTCTTTGGGAAGGGCACCCGCAGCCATTTGCGGTTGCCCTTTTGCGGGGATAAAGAGAAGGGAAGGGATGCTTTTAATACCGAAGACAGCAGCCAATTCTTCTTCCTCATCTACATTTATCTTATAGATAACAATGTCGTCCTTATATTCGGCTGCCAATTCCTTCATAACGGGGGCAATCTTTTTGCAGGGAGGGCACCAGTCGGCATAGAAATCAACAATGCAAGGCTTGCTTCCTTCATACACCCAATTGCCCCGATTCTTTTCATAGTTAAATACCTTGGCAAGAAATTCCGCTTTGTTCAGTACAAGCACTTCCCCACCTTTTGCGCTTTTCTTACTGTTACCCTCATTCTCACCGGATTTCGCCGTTGTAAAACCGCAAGCGGCTGTCAGCAACACTGCTCCTGCCAAAAGCAAAGATTTCAAACCTCCCATATTTCAATTATTATAGACCGCTTTCAGGCTCAAATCCAAGCTCTTCACCGAATGTGTCAAAGCTCCTACCGATATATAATCAACACCCGCCTCGGCGTACGCCTGCAGGGCGTCGAAAGTGATGCCGCCGGAAGATTCCAGTTCGTAACGCCCGTTGACGCGGCGGACGGCTTCGCGGGTATCGGTTACGCTGAAATTGTCCAGCATGATACGGTCGATGCCGCCCGTCTGCATGGCTTCTTCCAGCTCGGCAAAGTTGCGCACCTCTATTTCTATCTTTAAATTCTTCCCCTTCTCTTTCAGGTAGGCTTTGGTACGGGTTATGGCTTGCGCTATGCCGCCGGCAAAATCCACGTGGTTGTCTTTCAGCAAAATCATATCGAAGAGACCGATGCGGTGGTTCGTGCCGCCGCCTATCTTTACGGCTTCTTTCTCCCATATACGCATTCCCGGCGTTGTCTTGCGAGTGTCCAGCACACGGGTTTGGGTGCCTTCCAGAGCTTGGGCGTATTTGCGGGTGACGGTGGCAATGCCGCTCATGCGTTGCATGACGTTGAGCACCAGCCGCTCGGTTTGCAACAGGGATTGTACTTTTCCTTCCACGGTAAAGGCGATGTCGCCTTTTTTTACTTCCGTGCCGTCGGGGATGAGGACGGTCACTTTCAATACAGGGTCAAAAGAGCGGAAGATGTGCAGTGCCGTCTCCACACCCGCCAATACACCGTTTTCCTTAACGATAAGCCAGCTTTTCCCGACAGCCGTTGCCGGAATGCAGGACAAAGTGGTATGGTCGCCGTCGCCAATATCTTCGGCAAAGGACAGTTTGATTAAGTCTTCAATAAGCTGATCCATGTTGTTGATTTATTCTATTTTGATTGATTGTATGACGGCTTTACCATCTTCGACACGGTAGATGATATTCACGCGAAACCGACCGTCCGCCGCAGAAATCTCCCCTGTGAAGAAACCGTTATCCTTCTTATCGGCATGATGCACCACCTGAAAACCTGCCGGCTTATGTGTCTTGAAGAAAGCATCCAGTTTGGCAACGGCTTCGCTCCCGCTATATTTCTTAGCCGAACCGGGCACAATCACATCTGCCCCCTTTGCCATAATCTTTGCCACCGAAGAAACATTCCCTTCCTTGAAAGCATTGGTTATTTGAGTAATATCCGCTGCCCGCAGGCTCAAGAACGAGCAGAACAGGACTGATGTTAAAAGTAACCGCTTCATAATTCTTCCTCCTTTAATTAAACCAATGTTGCAAGTATTGAGGCAAAAGTAGGTGATTTTATTCTAATTTCGCCCGATAACAACTGAGAACACACATAATATAGTCTTCCATGGAAAAACTGAAAGTACCTCACCTGCCGCAGCTTGACAGGCTCGACCTGCCCTCCATCGGTTCTGTCATGGAGCATAAAGCCCTGCGGAAATACATTGACACGGTCAATTGGGGAGCATACCCCTATAAACCTGTTGCCGTGTTCGACATCGCCCGGACGGACACAAACCTCTACATCCGCTTTTTTGTCAGGGGCAGTTCCCTGAAAGCCCTGCACCTCGCCGACGGCTCCCCTGTCTTCACCGACAGCTGTGTGGAGTTTTTTATGAGAAAGGACGGTGACACGGAATACATGAACTTCGAGTTCAACTGCATCGGCACCTGCGATGCCTCGCGCCGCCGATCGCGCGATGACAAGCAATCGCTTGCGCCGGAGGGATACGCCGCTATCCGCCGCCATTCCTCTCTGGCAAAAAAGGCTATGGAAGAGCAAAAGGGGATTTACGCTTGGGAATTGACCGTTGCCATCCCCTTTACCGTGATGGGATTAGACCCGCAACATCTCCCCGAAAAAATAACGGGCAACTTCTACAAATGCGCCGACGACACCGAAACGCCTCACTATCTGAGTTGGAATCCCGTCCATACCCAGCACCCTGACTTCCACCGTCCGGAATTCTTCGGGGATATTTATCTATGATATTATTTCACCACAGAGGCATCGTTTTTCACCACAGAGGCACGGAGGGCACAGAACTTTTATTCTTTACCTCCGTGTCCTCCGTGCCTCCGCGGTGAAATCAACGGATATTTGCGGAAGAAACTGCTGCATCTAAGCCGGAGAACGCCGAAAAGGGCTTCCCCGAAAATAGATCCGTTCATCTTTGAAACCCCCAGCACACGATTGACAAAGACAATCGGCACTTCAACAATCCTGAATCCGCACTTATAAGCCGTAAACTTCATCTCCACCTGAAAAGCGTAGCCTTTGAAATGGATACGGTCAAGTTCAATCGTTGAAAGCACTTCACGTCGGTAACACTTGAATCCTGCCGTTGTATCCTTTATCTTCATTCCTGTAACCATACGGACGTAAACGGAAGCAAAGTAGGACATAAGCACCCGTCCGAGCGGCCAGTTCACCACATTCACCCCGTTGATATAGCGGGAACCGACCGCCACATCGCCCCCCTCTTCGGCACAAGCGGCATAAAGACGCAGTAAATCCGCAGGATTGTGACTGAAATCGGCATCCATTTCAAAGATATACCCATAGTCGTGCGCCAACGCCCATTTGAAGCCGGCAATATACGCCGTCCCCAACCCCTGCTTGCCCTGCCGTTCCAAGAGGAAGAGGCTGTCGGGAAACTCTCCCTGCAAACGCTTCACAATAGCCGCTGTCCCGTCCGGAGACCCGTCATCAATAACAAGTACGTGAAACGGTTTCTCCAGCCCGAACACCGCACGGATAATGTTCTCTACATTTTCCTTTTCATTATAGGTAGGGATAATAACAATGCTGTCTGCCATACTGCCACTTATATAGGGTTAGAAGCCGTTTACGGGGAGCAAAAGTAGTAATAGTCTGATAAGTAAGACGGGTAGGGGGTATAATAAACCTTTTTTATGGAATGGGCGGAAAATTATGCGATACCGCCGCTATATCTTTGGCGGTTCGCCGTCAGGCGGCGTAACGAATGCCTGTAAAAGATGACGATAGACGAATACATCCTTTCGCATACGGATGAAGAAAGCGAACTGTTGCGGTCGCTTGTCCGCGATGCCGGCGTAAACCTTCTCCGTCCCCGTATGCTGTCGGGGCATTTGCAGGGGCGGATATTAAAGATGTTCTGCCGCATGATGCGCCCCCGCCGCGTGCTTGAAATCGGCACTTATACGGGATATGCCACCCTCTGCATGGCGGAGGGCTTGGAAGAGGGAGCTTTGATTCACACAGTGGAAATCAATGACGAGATGGAGGACTTTATGATGAAGTATATTTCCCGCTCACCGGACAGGGACAAGATACGGGTGCACTTCGGAGATGCGGCGGACGTTGTGCCGCGACTGGGTGAAACCTTCGACATGGTATTCATCGATGCCGGCAAGCATCAATACACGGCTTACTACGAGATGGTCTTCCCGCTGGTTCGCCCCGGCGGACTGATACTTGCCGACAATACCCTTTGGGACGGCAAGGTGGCGGAAGACCCGCCCTCGTCCGACAAGCAGACGGCAGGCATCCTCGCCTTCAACGAAACTGTCAAACGCGATGAGCGGGTGGAAAAGGTAATCCTTCCCCTGCGCGACGGGCTGACGATGCTGTGGAAGAAGTGAGGGGGTGAATATTCTTTCCAGATACCGATGCAGCACAGATAATCTCCTATATTTGCCCTGCCCTAACGGGAATGCATTTGATTACCGGTGCCTGCGGTCGTCCCGAAGGGACAGGAGATTTCAGCCCCACATGAAGCGAAGCGGAATGTGGGGTTATAAGGATGGCACCGCCAAGGGAGTCCTGCAAGGACGGGAGAATATTACATATGTCAGTATCATCTTTAACCCCACATTCCGCTGCGCTCCATGTGGGGCTGAAATCCGGCGTTCCTTGCGGAACTTTCTCTATATGATTAATTACATAGTTACATCTATAATATTACTACCATGAAAATGAATGACAACTCCCGCCGCCTGTTCCTCAAACAGGCCGTTGCCCTCTCGGCGGCAACAGCAGTTCCCGCTTTTTGGACGCCTGCCCAAGCCGGCGCGTCCGCTGCGCCCCGTGTCAGTGCGAACGACAAGGTAAACTTAGCCCTGATAGGCATCGGCAATCGGGGCAATGAAATCACGAAAGAGTTTGTGCAGACGGGGCTTTGCAACATCGTAGCCCTTTGCGACGTGGATATGGGCGCATCGCATACGCAGGAAGTGATTGACATGTTCTCCGATGTTCCCCGTTTCAGGGACTTCCGCGTGATGTTCGACAAGATGGCGGGCAAGATAGATGCCGTTACGGTTGCCGTACCCGACCATTCCCACTTTCCTATTTCAATGGAGGCGATGGCGCACGGCAAGCATGTGTATGTGGAAAAGCCGATGGCTCGCACGTTCAACGAAATTGAGCTGATGATGAAAGCCGAAAAGAAGTACGGCGTAGTCACCCAGATGGGTAATCAGGGACATTCGGAAGCGAACTACTTCCAGTTTAAGTCATGGAAGGAAGCCGGCATCATCAAGGATGTGCGGGCTGTCACGGGACACATGAACAACTCCCGCCGCTGGCATCCGTTCGACCCGCGCCTCACCGCCTATCCGAAAGCAGAGCCGGTGCCCGCCAATATGGATTGGGATACGTGGCTGGGCGTTACGCATTTCCACGAGTACAACCATGACTACCACTTGGGGCAATGGCGTTGCTGGTACGACTTCGGCATGGGCGTGCTCGGCGATTGGGGTGCGCACATTCTGGACACGATACACGAGTTTCTGGAGCTGGGACTGCCGACGGAAATCAATCCCCTCTACCTGAAAGACCACAATCCGTTCTTCTACCCGAAGTCCTCCACGCTGCTGTTCAAATTCCCTGCCCGCGGCGATATGCCTGCGCTGGACATCACTTGGTACGACGGTTTGGACAACATCCCCTCCGTGCCGGCAGGTTACGGCACATCGGAAATTGACCCGAACATACCGACTGTTGCCGGCGGCAAGATTCAACCCGCCAAGCTCAACCCCGGCAAGGAAATCTACACCGACACGCTCACCTTCAAAGGCGGTTCACACGGCAGCGCTCTGTCCATCATACCGGAAGACAAGGCGAAGGAGATGGCATCCCGACTGCCCGAAGTGCCGAACAGTCCGTCCAACCACTTTGCCAACTTCCTGCTGAGCTGCACAGGCAAGGAAAAGCCCCGCTCCCCGTTCTCCGTTGCCGGGCCGTTGAGCCAAGTATTCTGCCTCGGCGTATTAAGCCAGTGGACGGGACAGAAGCTGCTCTTCGACCGCGAAACCAAGCAAATCACCAACCATCCGATAGCCAATCAGCTGCTGTACGGCGCAGCTCCCCGTCAGGGATGGGAAGAATATTACAAGGTATAGTCTGACTGCTTCCTAAAAAGAGAATGGGACGTCGTGAGACGTCCCATTCTCTTTTAGCGTGAGGCTTCTATTTATCATCGTAATGACCGCAGGCGGCATATATCTTAACAACAGCCGCTTCGTCGTCTATCGTATAGAGCAAGCGGTGCTTGCCGGTTATCTCGCGCGACCAAAAGCCTGCATAGCGGAGGTAATGACCTCGTAAATCATAGGCCTAACATTTCTTTCAGCGTTTCTGTGGTCATAACCTTGCACCTGCCTGCTGCAAAATCTGCTGCAGAGCGTGCAAGCTTTGCGTCAAACTCTTCTTTGGTATAGCTCCATTCATCCTTTGCTTCTTTGGAGGGAGACGATACCGCTTGCTTGTTGCCCTTGAATTTCTTGCGGCTGACGACTGTTGTATCCATGATGGTAATTGTGTTTAATGATTGTTGAACGTGGGCGCGAAGGTAAAAGAAAGCGGGACGTCTCACGACGTCCCGCCTCAATACTAAATCATTTATTTATTCAAAGAGACTTTACTTGGGCGCGGAGCGTGCGGCATATTCTCCGTGTTCTCCGCGCCTCCGTGGTGAATGATGTTTATCGAACGATAAACTTCGTAACCGTGTTACCGGCACTCAGGATATAGAAGCCCGGAGCCAAAGCTACCCCCTTCTGCACTTCGCTGCCCGATACCGCAAACCTGGCGGCTATCCTGCCGTTCAGCGATACGATCGTGGCGATTGCGCCGTTCAGGTTCGTCAGCGTCAGCACACCGTTGGCGTAAGATACGCTTGCCTTGGCGGCAGCGACAGCTTCATTGGCGGTATAAGCAAAAATGTTGATGGTCTTGTTGCGTGTGCCACCCGTGAAGTTGGCGTTGTCAGCTTTGGGCGATACCTCTACAACCGCCTGATTGCGATTGGTAACAAGGCTTGCGGTAATGTCAAAGTCTTCCGGCGAAAGCTTCACGCCGTTCAGTTTGACGGTCACCGTTTTCGCTATCGATTTGAGAGCGGCTTCGTTGGCGTCCTCGTCCTTTTTAAGGGTATAGTCTGAAACGGCTATTTCCAGACCTTCGCTGTTGAAATCAGCCGGAACAATACTGAACGTTCTCACGGCAGCCGTTTCGCCCCATTCGCCGATACCCCGTACATAAGCGGTTATATCCTTTTTGCTTGCGTTTATCAGGTCGCCGGTTGAATAGACAACCTCGTAATCCGTTCCAAGCTTCAAATCACCCTTAATGTCCAGGGTTTCGTTTGCCAGCGGGTTGACGGGCTTACCGGTGTAGGTGTAAGCCTTGTCGGCAAGTTTGGACGATACGGCGGTGGTGATATTCTTGCCTACCAGAGAGAAATCGACAGAGGCTTTGCCCGTGAAGTTTCCGCCCTCTGCGGCTGCCAGCTTGATGGTTTTCGTACCGATGCCGGCAAAGGCACCCGTTCCGTCAAACTCATAATCCGTCCCGTATGACAGGGGATAGGCTACGCCGTTGATGGATGCCAGTATGTCTTCGGAGGTGATCGTCACGGGGGTTTTGCCGTCGTAGTAGCGGTTGATCACTTCTATGTTCGTCTTGTCCAGCGGGCGCGGCGCGATGCTAAACTGAAGTTTGGCTTCGCCCGTGTAGTTGCCCGTAAACTTGCCGTCCTTGTCTTTTACGGCTGCTATCGCTATGGACTGGAGGTCGCCTGCGTCTGCCGTGTTGCCGTCATAAGCGATCACCTCGCCGTCTGCATCCGTGGCAAGTACAAAGTCCTTTTTAAGTACGAGCGTGCTTCCGTAGTTATCCTTCACCGTAAAGTCCGTATTCGGGTTGGGTTCAACCGTCTTGCCGGTGTAAAGGAAAGCCTCGCCGGTTGAAAGGATTACGCCGTCAGCCAGGTCATACCTGTCAATCACGAAGGATATGCGTCCGTCGGAAAGGGCTTCGTTCAAACCTTCGTAGCCCCTGATCTCCAGACCGAGCGCATACGTGCCGGCATCAATCAGGTCGCTCGGGCTGATGGAAGCCTTGCCCTTGAAGGCGGTCACCTTGTAGTCCGCAGCCTTTAATTCATCGCCCGCAGCATTCTTGATCTTGAAGTTCGGTACCTGCTTCTGGTTGGCGTAAGTGCTTTTAAGCGTCAGGGCATCGTCTGTGAAATCAGCCTTCTTCTCTTCATCCGCCTTGAGGGGGCTGGGCACCCGACTGCTCAACGCTATGCCAAAGAGGGTCTTGTTAGCGGTAGTCTCGGAGAAGAGACCCTTGATGGACTTCGTGTCAAAGCCTTTGAAAGCGTTGGCTTTCACGCTGGTAATTGCCGTAGCGTTGGTGAAGTCCACCTTGACGCCCTTTGCATCGGCGAAAGCGTTGGCGGGTATCTCCTTGATGGCGGAGGTAAACTGGATGGTGGCTGAATCGCTGAACACGGCATCCCGGAAAGCGGCTTCGCCTACGTTGGAAAGGCTCAAAGGAACATCTTTCTTCACGATCAGCGTCTGTCCGGCGAAGACGTTTTTACCCACAGAGACAGGCGAGCTAAGACCGGAGATATCAATCCCCTTTTCAACGTTCTTTGCAGCGGGGAAAGCGCCTTCTTCTATTGTCTTAATATTGGGGTCCAATACGATCTCAAAGACCTTGCCTTTCACACCGGCAAAGAAGTTCCTCGGTATGGTGTCGTTCCCCGTCTTTACGGTAACAACGGTGGTACTCAAGTCGCTGCTCGGAAGCTTTCCTTCTTCTATGGTGATTTTTTCCGTAACGGTAAGTACAAGCTCCGTGCTGCCCGTGAAACCGTTGCCTTTTACGGCCGTAACGGTTGCGGTCACCTTTTCACCTGCAACAAGATCGGAAGCACTGGTCTCCACTTCGTAGTGTGTACCTTCTTTCAATACAAAATCTTCATAGGTGCTGCCTGCGAGTGCCGATTTCACATCTCCCGCTTTGTCAACGTTTGACGGCCAGGCAACCTCACCAATGTTAGCGGGCTTAACGGGGATAGAAACAGCTGCTACGCCTATGTAATCTTCGCTTTCGCTCTGGATGCGCACATCTACTTTACCGTCAGTGATGCCACTGATGCGGATAATTGAATAAGCCGATGCCGGCACCGCTTTACCGCCGACTTTCAACGTACCCGTGATCTTTGCTTTCAATGCTTTCAATGCGGCTTCATCCTCATTCAAAACTTCCGCTGCGGATGCGGACGTTGCCGTCCAATCAACATCCAAGCTAAGGTGAATCCCAGCGGAGGGTACGGCAGGTTCAATAGTAAGGATAACGGTCACGAAGCTCGTGTAATTGCCAATGCCTTCAACAGGCACGCTCAATTTGTCACCGATGCGGCTTGGTATCCCCACCGTGTAGTCGTCCGCTGTCAAAGTTATACCCTCAGACGATAATACGCCTTGGATAATACTTTTCACAACCTCAATATCCTCTGCATCTGCGGCTGCTGCCGATATCGTTATCCCATCAAAGAAGTCCTCATCAACAACTTCGCCAATGGGGGTTTCCTTAGCGGTAATGTGAATAGTCGCTTCGCCTTTGTAATCGCTGCCGCTTGCGGCGTAAACGGTCACACTCACTTTGCTGCTGCTTTTATCGTAGGCCGGTGTCCCCAGTATGTAGTGTGATTTTACTCCGTCTATACCATCCAGTAAGCCCTTGATCACACCTTCCAAAGCAGCAAATTCTTTTGCGCTCGCTTCTACCTTTGATATCGTTGCGGTGGTGAATTTGTCATCCGTAACAACCGTGCTGATTTCGGATATCTCAATAGTAATATCAATGATCTTGACGCCTGTGAACTTCTCGTCGTCACCTGTAATGGTCACTTCCACTTTGCCTTTGCCATCGTTGTAGGCTGCCGTCGGTTCTTCGTAGCCGCCGACTACCGAAGTCTCATCCAATATGCTCTTGATCTCGCTTATCAAAGCCGCAAACTCTTCTGAATTTGCGTCTGCTTGCGATATTATTACGTTACTGAATGATGTGTTTTCAAGAGCCGTTTCAATGTCGGGCACAAGGGCAATCTTAATAACCGCAGGGGTTTCCCCCGTAACTTTTCTACTGCCTGATGCAGCCGTAACGGTCACAGCCACGCTGTCATCGGCGGCTGTTATCGTGCCGGCTGTTATCGTGTAGTCGGTGTCTAAGGTCAGACCTTTAAGGGTCGTCAAGTGCTCCCCGATAAACTTTTCCAAACCTTTCGATGTTGTTTTTTTGCCCGCAAAGTCGCCGGTCTTAATCAAGTCGGCGATATTAGCCTTGGTTATCGTATAGGTGATATGGTCATCGAAAAGACCGCTCAAACCTGCGAGGTTACCGTCAAACGTTATATGAAAAGCTCCCGTTATACTGCTACCCACGATGCTCGGAGCCGGACTGCTAGCCCATTCAATAGCGGTGGGGCTAATAGTGATGTTACCAGCACCAGCTTTTGTAAAGATAAGATCAGCTGCAACGGGTTCGCCGTGTTCAGTACCGGTATAGGGGGCGCTTATCGTAACGGCATCAACAACGGCAAAGCTTGCGCCGCCTTTCGCACTAATAGTGAAGAGCTTGTCAGCTCCTAAAAGCCCGATCACTGAGCTACCGGTACCGACAGCAAACGCATCGGCTCCGATCTTTGTCAAATTGGTAGCATCGCTCAGGTCTATTTCAATCTTCTTAGCCCCCTTGAAGGCGGCGGCACCGATTTCCGTTAAGTCGTCGCCTACCGTGAATGTGGTTGGGTCAGAGAACTCGGCACCTTCAAAGGCACCGGCTTCAATCTTCGTTAAGCCTGTAAACTCGGCAAAATCGAAGGTGCCTAATTTAACACCGGCAAAGGCGTTTTCGCCTATCCTTGTCACAGCACCATAAGCACCCGTAGCACCACTGATGGACAGTTTTCCTTTAAACCCTTCAAAAGCTCCCTTGCCAATCGCAATGATGCCTTGATCATTCTTACCGTTAGCGGTATTCACCGGGGCAAGTCTAAGAGTAATATCGCCCTTTACATTCTTAAAGAGGCCGGCCGGTACTGTGTCAGTTCCGGCTCCAAGTCCGCCAGTTTTGGGATATTTTGCAACATCCTTAGTCGCCCAAATGCGGATTTCAGCACCTCCGGTGATGCCGGTAAAGTCCTGTTCGTTGATAGTCAGAACAGAATTGGGAAGAACAATGTAGTTGTTTTCCTCTTGAGGTCTTAGCTTCAGTAAATCCGACAACACATTGTCCTCTATTGCAGTTACAATGTAGTAGTAAACGTGTCCATCGTCTCCGATGAATCCTGCTCTGTCATGAATGCCGTAGCCATCGTCAATCGTAGCCTCAGGAGATGTAAGCAACGTCACTCTGCCGTATTTTTCTAAAGGGATGGCAAAGGCATCGGAACCGGCAGATTCATTAGCGGTTTCGCTATCACCGGGGGCGTATCCTCCATCCGGCGCCGGCGTGGTTATCTTATATTTATAAGTACCGGCACTGTTCCATCCGAACTTGAACGTCCCGTCTTGGACATTCGTCGCTGTTTCATTGAGTTTTTCCCATACAGCCGCCCACACGCTGCCCGTCGCCGCAAACAGCAGCAGGGCAGTCAATAAAAAGGTAAATCTTCGTTTCATTTACATAAGTATTAATTAATGAATTAGTAATGTACAGTAGTTGTAGCAGCCAGCGTGCAGGGGTTGTAGCAGCCAGCGTGCAGGGGTCGTAGCAGCCTGCGTGCAGGGGTTGTAGCAGCCTGCGTGCAGGAGTCGTGCATCAGTTGTTCACCTTTAGTAGCGTGAGGAAACGGATGGTGCGTGCTTCCTTGAGCTCCTTGCTGCCGTGCGCCGAATATTTGGTGACGATCTCTATCGTGTACAGCTCGGAGACAAGGTTGT
>LBCX01000422.1 GCA_001657575.1 Bacteroidales bacterium Barb4 | reverse complement strand
GGGGCATTGAAAATCAATTGCACCGGCATTTGGACGTAACATTCAGAGAAGATGCCTGCAGGGCAGGGAAAGGACATGCAGCTGAAAATCTCTCGACAATGAGGAAACTCGCTTTGCAAATCATTAAGGAACAAACCGATAAACTTAGCCTTAAGAAACGCAGGCTTAATGCGGCTTACAACATTGAGTATTTGAAAAAACTGATTACTTAATTTCGTGCGTTTGCCCTGGTATTTTCTATCTGATTTAGTTGCCGATGTCAAATAATCCTTACTTTTGCCTCCGTTTTTCCTAACACATAATTTTAAGTTTTTATGGAAATTAAAAAATCACCAAAAGCGAGTTTGGAAGGTGACAAATCTATGAGTTTCCTGATGGGGATGGTCATAGGTCTTGCTATCTTGTTCGTGGGCTTCGAATGGGGCAACCGCGAAATCAAGATTGCTTCCGCCAGCGAAGGCGTTTCCGACATCAGGGCGGAAGAAGAAATAGAGATAACCCGACAGGATGATACACCGCCTCCTCCGCCTCCTCCACCTGCGCCTGTGGTGGTTGAAGTGTTGAACGTGGTGGAGGATAACGTGAATTTGGAACAACAGGATATTTTGTCGTCCGAAGATAATTTGAAGTCCGCACAGAACCTGACTTATGCGCCTCCGGTTGCCATAGAAGAGGAAGAGGAATCCGAACAGCAGATATTTACGGTGGTGGAAAAGATGCCGGAGTTTCCGGGGGGACAGGCGGCTTTGCTTAAGTTCCTTGCCACATCCATCAAGTATCCGGTTATTGCGCAGGAGAATGGTATTCAAGGGCGTGTGACGGTGTCTTTTGTGGTAAACAAGGACGGTTCGGTGGTGGATGCGGAAGTGGTTCGCGGTGTTGATCCATCGTTGGACAAAGAAGCCTTGCGCGTGGTAGGCATCATGCCCAAATGGTCTCCCGGCGAACAGCGGGGAAAGCCTGTACGTGTGAAATATACGGTTCCTGTTACATTCAGGTTGCAATAGAAGCCATGATATAAAGCAAATTGTTAATACTATCGGGAAATGGGATGTCGCAAGGCATCCCGTTTTTGCATTATACCGCCTCCTGTCCCGATTATATTTCTACATTTGCGGCGATTAATCATTATAGAAATGCACAGTTGGTTTGAGTGTAAGGTGTCTTTTGAGAAGATGCTGGAGAATGGGATGCAGAAGAAGGTGACGGAGCCTTATCTGGTGGATGCGCTGTCGTTTACCGAGGCGGAAGCTCGCATCATTGAGGAGATTCGACCGTTTATTACGGGGGAGTTTGTGGTGACGGGTATCAAGCGGGCGCGGTTGTCGGAACTCTTTTTCAATGAGAACGGCGACCGTTTTTATCGTATCAAGGTCTATTTTGTTACGCTGGACGAGAAGAGCGGGGCGGAAAAGAAGACGGCGGTGCAGATGCTGGCACAAGCTTCGGGCTTGAAAGAGGCGATCGCTGTTTTGGAAGAAGGCATGAAGGGGACAATGGCTGATTACACGATTGCCTCTGTGGTAGAAACGCCGCTCGTTGATGTTTTCCCTTTCACTGGCGAACATATCCCTGAAAAGGCGGAACAGCCTGCCGGAGAAGAAGTCTAATAAACTATTTGACAAGGCAAACGAGTTACTTGACAGGACAGATGAACCATTCGACAGGACAAACAAGTCATTTGACAGGACAGATGAACCATTTGACAGGACA
>LBCX01000113.1 GCA_001657575.1 Bacteroidales bacterium Barb4 | reverse complement strand
AATGTGGGGTTATAAGGACGCCGCCGACAAGGGAGTTCTGAAAGAACGATAAAATATATATTGTTACAGGTTGCATTGTAAATATGGTTTGTATTTGTATCATCCTTTCAGGATTTCATTAGGTCGTCCTTTCTGTAACCCCACATTCCGCTCCGCTTCATGTGGGGCTGAAATCAGGCGTTCTTTCAGAACTTTATTGGTAATTGTTCTTTTAACCCCACATTCCGCTCCGCTTCATGTGGGGCTGAAATCAGGCGTTCTTTCAGAACTTTATTGGTAATTGCTCTTTTAACCCCACATTCCGCTTCGCTGCATGTGGGGCTGAAATCTCCCGTCCCTTCGGGACGACCGTGAAGCATTAGATATAATATAAACTAATTTGCATCATATACTTACATGAAAGAATATGCCGCGAAAGTATGCAAGAAAATGTTGGCTAAGTAGTAAGAAGTCAGATTATCGACATCACAACACCGTCAGTCTGGCGAATTTGAGCAGTATCTTCTTTTCGCCGGAATGGGCAAAGCGGATAGTGGCTTTGGCATCCCCTCCGCTACCTTCGACGGCGGTAACTTCCCCTTCGCCGAAACGGTCGTGGAGGACGCGGTCGCCGGCTTTTAGACGGATGTCGGACGACGGCGATTGAGAGGCGTGGGAAGAAAGGGGGACAGATGGCAGAGGTTGCAGGTGCGACGGTGCTTGCGGTTGCTGCCGTTGTTGATACAGCGGTCGGTCGGGACGGAAGGAATGAGGAAGGGACGGGCTGAAAGCATCGTCCGGCATTTGCAGAAAGCGGCTGTCTATGTCGCGAAGGAAGCGGCTGGGGTTGCACAGGGTGGTTTTGCCGTTGCGGAAGCGGCTTTTGGCGTAGGAGAGGGTGCAGTTTTCCTTGGCTCTTGTGAGGGCGACGTAGAGGAGGCGGCGTTCTTCTTCGATGGCGCGGGGGCTTTCCTTTGCCGGTGCGGAGGGGAAGAGGTCTTCTTCCAAGCCGGCGATGAACACGTTGCAGAACTCCAAGCCTTTGGCGGAATGGACAGTCATAAGGGTGACGCGGTCGGTCTGTTCCGCCGTGTCTTTGTCCTGATCGGTCAGCAGGGATACTTCCGAGAGGAAATCGGAGAGAGAGGTCTGCTCTGAACCTTCCTCGCGGCGGATATGCGTAAATTCAGCAATGCCTTTCAGGAGTTCATCCGTGTTTTCCCGCTTGCCGATGCCTTCCACCGAACGGTCTTGCATCAGCAGTTCGTAGATGCCGCTATATTTCACGGTGTGCTCAGCCGTTTCCTCGGCAGGATGTTCGGCGGCGAAAGCGGTAAAAGCGGCTATCAGTTCGCGGAACTCGGTCAGCTTCCTGAGCGTGCCGGCATTGACGGACAGCCCGTAGTCCGCCGGTTCCTGCAAGACCGTCCAAAGGCTGACGGCACGGCTGACGGCGGCTTCGGACAGCTTGCCGACAGTGGTGTCGCCTATGCCGCGCGAGGGGTAGTTGATGACCCGCTTCAAGGCTTCCTCATCGTGCGGATTGACAATCAGGCGGAAATAGGCAATCACGTCCTTTATCTCCTTCCGCTGGTAGAAGGACAAACCGCCGTATATTTTGTAGGCGATGCCCCGCTTGCGGAGAGCTTCTTCGAGGAGGCGCGACTGGGCGTTGGTACGGTAGAGAATGGCGAAATCGGCGTAGGTGTATCGGCTGTTCCCGTGCTGCATTCCCTCAATTTTGGAGGCGATGGCGTGAGCCTCCTCATAATCGGAAAGGGAGGCGAAGACCTGTATCCGGCTGCCTTCCTCGTTTTCGGAATAGACGGTTTTGGGTATCTGCTCCTTGTTTTTATGTATCAGGCTGTTGGCGGCATCCACGATGTTGCGGGTGGAGCGGTAGTTGCGTTCCAGCTTGAAGGTTTGGCAGTTCGGGTATTTGCTGCCGAGTTGCAGGATGTTGTCGATGTTTGCGCCGCGAAAGGAATAGATGCTTTGGGCGTCGTCGCCTACGACCGTCAGGCGACCGTGCACTTCGCTCAGTCGTTGCACGATCAGATGCTGTGCAAAATTGGTATCCTGATACTCGTCCACCAGAATATATTGAAAGAAATTCCTGTATTTTTCCAGCACGTCCGAATGGTCGCGAAAAAGGATGTTGGTTTGCAGCAGCAGATCATCAAAGTCCATAGCCCCCGCCTGATGACAGCGGCTTTGATACCGCTTGTATATGTCCCGCAACAGGGGTATCCGTGCCTTTATGTCGTAATCGACCAACTCCTTGTCATGCTCATACCTGTGACAGGTGACAAGGGCATTCTTCGCATTGGAGATACGGCTTTGCACCATGCCGGGACGGTATTCCTTGTCATCCAGCTGCATCTCCTTGATAATGGCTTTCAGGAGGTTCTTCGAGTCGGTGCTGTCGTAAATGGTAAAATCGGAAGGATAGCCGATGCGGTCTGCCTCAGAACGGAGGATGCGCGAGAAGACAGCATGGAAAGTACCCATCCAGAGGTGGTGGGCAACAGCATCATCGACAATGCCGGCGATGCGTTCCTTCATTTCCTTTGCCGCCTTATTGGTGAAGGTGAGAGCCAGAATAGTCTGAGGCGGGATGCCCTGTTGCAGAAGGTAGGCAATTTTACAGGTCAGCACCCGCGTTTTCCCCGAACCGGCACCGGCAATCACTAACGAAGTGCCGCCCGTATAAGTCACGGCGGCACGCTGACTGTCATTCAGCCCGTTGAGGTAATCTTCCACAAGTCATTGATTTTGGGGGCAAAGGTATTGTTTTTTATACAAATACCGGACAAGGGCTTATAAACTGCGTTATCTGCCAGCGTCAGCCTCATACCCCAATATATCCCCCGGGCTGCAATCCAGTGTTTTGCAGATCGCTTCGAGCGTGGAGAAGCGGACGGCTTTGGCTTTGCCCGTTTTCAGGATGGAGAGGTTGGCGGGGGTGATGTCCACCCGTTCGGACAGTTCCGTGAGGGACATTTTGCGCTTCGCCATCATTACGTCCAAATTTACTATGATTGCCATCGGATACGGATCTTAGAGGGTATATACTAAAACGTCAGACCGTCAGATCCTGTTCTTCCTTTAAGTAATAGAAATAAAATAATGTCGTATTTATGATGTTACGCAGAAAGTCCCGTAGGGACTTGAGATTTCAGCCCCACATGGAGCAAAGCGGAATGTGGGGTTAAAGGAACACCATCGGGGAAGTCCTGAAAGGACGACCGGATAATGTATGCGGCATATTATTATCATCGTTTGTAGTTTGTATCATGCTTTCAGCACTTTATCTGGTATGTATTTATCTTTAACCCCACATTCCGCTTTGCTCCATGTGGGGCTGAAATCTCAAGTCCCTACGGGACTTCAGCGTAACATCAGCTAAGTTGGGAGAAACACGACATTGCGCTTTATCTTTCCTTTATCAGCTCCATGAGTTCGTGAACGGAGAGGCGGGCGGAGCGGTCGCTGCCTTCAAGTAGGGATTCGGCAAGGTCGCGTTTGGTGTTGTGGAGCTGGAGGATTTTCTCCTCGATGGTGTTTTCGGCTACGAGGCGGTAGATGGTCACCGGACGGGTCTGTCCGAAGCGGTGGGCGCGGTCGGAGGCTTGGTCTTCGACGGAAGGGTTCCACCAAGGGTCGAGGTGGATGACGTAGTCGGCGGCGGTAAGGTTCAGCCCCAGTCCGCCGGCTTTCAGGCTGATGAGGAAGAGGCGGTCGTTGCCTTCCTGAAACTCCTGCACCCGCCGGGCACGTTCTGCGGGAGGGGTTGAGCCGTCCAGATATTGGTAGCTGATGCCTTTTTTATCCAAAGCCTTGCTGACGATGGAGAGATGGGTGACGAATTGACTGAACACGAGGGCGCGGTGGTTGTTTTCAATCAGTTCGTCCACGATTTCGATAAAGGCGGCGAGCTTGGATGACTCTATCTGTATGTCGGCATCCACCAGACGAGGGTTGCAGCAGGCGCGGCGAAGTTTGGTTATCTCAGCCAATACCTGTATATGCCCGATGTTTTTGTCCCCTTCCCCTTCTCCTTCCTCTCCGCCTTCCTTTTTTTCCTTTTCCTTGCAAAGGTTTTCAACGGCTTGGCGGCGCAGGGCTTCGTAGAAGGCGGCTTCATCGTCCGAGAGGGTTATCTTTTTAACGATTTCCGTCTTGGAAGGCAGTTCGTCCAACACCTTGTTTTTTGTCCGGCGGAGGATAAAGGGAGCGATGAGGCGTTTCAGGCGTTTGCGGGTGTTCTCGTCATCGACTTTGATGAATACATCGGTGAAATGCTTGAGGCTTCCGAGCAGTCCGGGGTTGATGAAGTTGAAGAGGTTCCATATTTCCCCCAGATAGTTCTGAACGGGCGTGCCGGTGAGTGCGAGCCGGAAAGAGGCTTGCAGCTGCATGGTGGCGTGCGAGGTTTTTGTAGCGTAGTTCTTGATTACGTGCGCCTCGTCGAGTACGGCTGTGGCGAAAACGGTGCGGGCAAAGAGTTCCTCTTCCGACTGCAGCAAGCCGTAGGAGGTAATCAATACATCGCCGGCTTTCAGGTTGTTGACAGTCTGTTCGCGGTTGGTGTTCGTGTTGCCCAGCGTGAAGATTTGCAGAGAGGGTGCAAAGCGGGCGGCTTCATTTGCCCAGTTGCCGATGACCGACACGGGGCAGACCACCAGAGCGGGACCAGCCTGTGCACGATGCAACAGGATGGCAAGCGTCTGTATCGTTTTGCCCAGCCCCATGTCGTCCGCCAGACAGGCACCGCCTTCCCAAGCCGCCAGACGCGCCATCCACCGGAAGCCCTCTTCCTGATAGGGACGCAGTTCGGCTTGCAGATTGGCGGGAATGGCAATGTCCGCCGCCGGCAGACTGTCCACCCGTTGGTGGAACTCCTGCCAGGGCTGATCGGTCTTGAAGTCCACCACTTCATCGAAGAAGTCTTTCATGGCAACGGAAGCGAATTTGTTTATCCTCACGGCTTTCGTGTCGGAGATGCAGAATATGCCGAGGTCGTCCAACTGCCTTTTCAGCCTTTCGCTCAAGGCAAGGAACTCGCCGGGGGAAAGTTCGATGAAACGCCCGTGCCCCTGTGCTGCCAGTTGGAGAAGCTGCTGAAGGGTGAGGACAGTGTTTTCGTCCACCCTGAGTTCGCCTTGCAGGTCAAACCATTCGATGCCGCTTTTCACCCGCAGGTTCAGATTGCCGACGCCTGCCGTCCCGTGTATCTTGTACTTTGCCCCTTCGGGCCATTCGACAACGCATATATCCAGATGCTTGTTCAGGATGTCCAGCAGATAGAGCGAATCCATCGGGTTGTTGAAAGACATCAGACCGTTGTTTATGTCGATGCTGTCGAGGTTCTGTATGTCGCCCATGAGACGGTTTTCGTATTCCCGCTCCCTGTCGAAATCGCGCTTTACCTGAAGCTGGGTATCGTCGTCGTTGTTTTGAATCAAAGCCTTGCCGCCTTTCGCCGGTTTGCAGTAGGGCGGACGGTCGCCGAAGGGCTTGCTGAAAAGTTCGGCTTTCAGCCCGCTGCCGAAAGGCAGGAGCTGCACGCGGATGCGGGAGTCGGGCGAAACATTCTTTATCGCTGTCTGGCTGCTTGCCGAAGCGACAATGTCGGAATGCACATCCATTCCCCCCGCACTGCAATTGCCCAGTATTTCCACCAGCTTGTCCTTCCCCGCTTCCGGCACGAGGACGTTGTTTTCCTGCAACAGGGTGATGATTTGCTGCTGCTGCTGCGTAAGGTTGTAAATCTTGTAGCGGGTGTTGGTTTCCTTGGCAATGAATATGTTGGCATCCAGCGGTGTTCCGGTCACGGCTGTCAGGGCTTCCGATTTGAAGGAATAGCTTCCGTCGGTGCGCGTAACGCGAACCAGCGGCTTGCCGGCAATGAACTCAACCGGCACATCGTCCGTCCCGTCCAGAAATATATGCGGATGACCGACAAGCTCCAGAAACACACGGGTGGAAAACTCGTAGTTGCTGGAGTAATACGTATCGCGCACGTCAATGGTCTTTATCACTTGGATGTCTTGGTCGGTCATGCCTTCCACGCTTCCCTTGACAAGCGTTTTGAGTGAAATGTTGCGCCCCTTCGACCATCCCCTGACCTGCCGCTTCTGCAAAACCGGCTGTATGCTCATTTTTTGGGGAGAGAAATAATAGACAATCCGCATCGCCTCTTCCTCCTGATTTTTCCCCCTCCCCTTGGGCTTGAGACCGAGCAGCAGGTTGAGCACTTTCTCCCATTCTTCCTGACGATCTATTTTGGAGAGGACGGGCGTATAGTCCGGAACGGCGGCGGCAATCCTGCGGTAGAATTCGGCAGAGTCGTCCGTATTTACCATCCTGTCAAAGGCAAAGGCGGCTTCACAAGCCGAAATAAGGAAGCCCGATTCAAAAGCCCGCTCAATGAGTTCCTTTATGCGGGGGAACAAAGCGGCATTCGGCATCAAGTCGCAGAGGCGGTAAACAAGGAATACGTGCAGTGCAGACAATGCATTGTCCACACCGATGTTGGCAATGATGCGGGTATGATTGTTCAAGGCATCCGCTAGCAGCTCCTTTTCATTCAGGGCGGAGAAGGCAACGGCAAGGAAGGGATTAAAAGATTCCTTGATACCGGAAGTCTTTATTTTCTGGAAGATGGGGTGAGACTTGTTTGGCAGCACGCACAGGAGTGCGGCGACATAATAAAAGGCAGTGAAATCTTCTGCGGGGAGATAGGTGGCTTTGAGGAGCCTGCGCTGTACCGTAAGCGAGCGTTCAAAGGCGTTTACGGATTCTATCGCTTTTCCCTGCACCAGCAGCTCCGTTCCGCGAATGGCATACGTCAGCCGCTCGTATTCCACCTGATCCTTGTCCAGCGCATCAAGGGCTTTACCGAATTGCCCCTGGAAAAAGTATTGATACATCCAATTGTCGCAAAAGATCTTTTCCGGAATCCGGGCGGCGATACGGTCGCGCAGCGCGGAAAAGGCGGACAGGGGCTTGAGCTGTTGCAATGCGGATTTTATCTCATGCGACAGGACGGCATCGATAAGCCAAGAATCAATCCGCCCGAGTACATGATCGTAGTTCTTGTCCTCAATCAGCAGCCGGTAGGTGGCGTAGATATTGGCAGGGTCGGAAAGGTTATGGTTGAGGTAGTCTCTTTCCACTCGCTTGTAGGTTGACTCGTCGAAGTACAAAAGGGCGTAAAGACAGTCCCTGAACTTCCGGTGCCCGTTGTTGTTGATATGATAGGCGAGACGCCCCTGCGGTAATTTCTGCCACTCGCTTTTAAGGTTCTCCAGCGACGGGAATATATAGACCATAAAGGCGGGAGAGGCATCGAAACAGGTATCCCAAGACTGTTTGGTCATCAGTTCCTGCTTGACCGCATCATTCAGGCATGCCCTGACCTGATTGAACGAGAAATGCGGCTTCCTGGTGGACATGGCAATAAGGTCGCTGTCGGAGAAACGCGCGGCACGCAAAGCCGCCAGCCTCAGGATGTACTGATTGTCTTCGGAGAGGGAATTGAAGTAATCAATTTGTGATTGTTGCATGGGGTTTAGAGTTTAGCGTTTGCAGATTCAAGTAGAGACGCAATGCATTGCATCTTTACTCAAAGTGCAAAAGTAGGTGAATAGTTTCTATTCTTGCCGCCTTTATTTCGGATTGAGCAGCAGGAATAAAATACATAACGGAATGTGGGAAATGTGAGGGAGTCCTGCAAGGACGACCGATTTCAGCCCCACATGGAGCGGATGCGGAATGTGGGGTTTGCGGAATGTGGGGTTTAGGGATGTGGGGTTTGCAGAAAGGGCGACACGGTGGAGTCCTGAAAGAACGACCGAATATAATATTGCATTGTAAACCATCATTTGCAATTTATATCGTCCTTTCAGGACTCCATTGTCGGCGGTGTCCTTATTAACCCCACATTCCGCTGCGCTGCATGTGGGGCTGAAATCGGTCGTCCTTGCAGGACTCCACAGGGTCACCCTTTCCGTAACCCCACATTCCGAAACATCAATTACATTGGAACAAAGAAACAGGGCGGACTCCACGGTCCGGCTTCGCCTTTGGCACTGTACCACCGGAAATAGGCGGTGTGCATCTTTCCCCAGACTTCCCTGTCAAATTCGATGGTGAAGGAGCTTTTGGTAGCCAGCGAATGCCTGGTGCACTGGTCGGGCGCAAGGTGTTCGCCGATGCCCATGAAAAATTCGCAGCCGACGGCTCCGGCAGGCTTGCGGAAGCGTCTGCTCGACGGCGAATTGTAGAGCCGGAAATCTACCAGACCTCCCCGCTTCGTGACATACTCGGCTACGGGCTGTTGCATGGGTGCAGGCTTCGGTGTGGGCTTCCGCCTCGGTTCCGCCGGCAGTCCCATGCCGACCCGCTCGGCGGGCGTGATAAACGGATTGTTCAACACGTACAAGTTCAGCCAGCGGATGACAATCGGCGTGGAAGTCTTCTCGTAGTCGCGCATCCTTTTGCGCACTTCCGGCGTACAGGTGTGCGGGTTTTCCCATTCCTCCACCAAGGGCGTAAACTCGGTTATAACCTTGGTCAGAACGGCAAACACCACCGCGTCAATGTGATAATTTGCCAGATTGTCTTTCAAGCCCAGATAGGAGTTGTCCAGCACTTCCAGCTTGGAGCGCGGGATGATGCGTCCGTAATCGGACAACATGACAAGTGTTGTTTTCATAACAGTCTAATTTAAGTATTAATATTCAAAAAGGATTAGGTTTCACACCGCAAATATACATATTATTTTAATTACACTATCTTTTCGACCTTTTTTTTAGAAAATGTGGCGTCCTTACCCCT
>LBCX01000421.1 GCA_001657575.1 Bacteroidales bacterium Barb4 | reverse complement strand
ATGGTGATGCCGGTAAGGAAGTCCTGAAAGGACGACCGAATATATATATATTGCGTTGTAAATCATCGTCTGTATTTGTATCACCCTTTCAGGGCTTTATTGGATTGTATCCGTCTAAACCCCACATTCCGTAAACCCCACATTCCGCTACGCTCCATGTGGGGCTGAAATCTCCCGTCCCTTCGGGACGACCATTATCTAATCGTTCACCGGTTTATAGTACCGCGGCGTGTAGTCCGGCAGCAGTTCGGGGTGGAATATGCGGACGAAGTCTTTCAGCAGCCGTTCGGGATAGACGGGGGATTCTTCGTAGTAGGGGACTTTGCCGGTGTTGCAGGCGAAGATGCGGCGGTTTTTGAAGGCATCGAAATGCTCGTAGGCGGGGTATTCCGCACGCAGGTCGGCGTAGGTCATGTCGTCATCCTGAATGTATTTGATAAGCCAGAAGTCGGCGCGGATGGCTTTGTCGAGGACGGTCTCGAAGGAAAGGGGGACGGCTTCCGTTCCCGCGCGGTCGTTGAAGACGTAGTCGGCTCCGGCATCGCGGAAAAGGGTGGCGGTATAGCTGTCGGCAGGCGATACCCACCAAGTGGAGCCGTACTGCTTCTCGGCGAAGACGGTCGGGCGGACAGCCGCATTCGCTGCCAAGGCTTTGAGCGCGAGGTAACGCTGTTCGGTGGCGCGGAAGATGGAATCAGCCGCAGCCTCTTTGCCGACCAGCAGCCCGTAGAAGCGTATCCACTCGCTGCGCCCCAAGGGGTGCGACTCCATATAATCGGCACCTTCCACGATAGGTATGCCCGTCTTTTCCACCGCCCCGTAGCTGTTGTTTTGGAAAGGGGAGGCTATCACGACCTCCGTCCCTATGTCTATCATCTTCTCGATGTTGGGCGACATGGTTTCGCCCATATCGGCAATGCGTCCCGTGCGGACGGCTTCGCAGAGGGAGGGGACGGTGAGGTAACGGACTTCGCAAAGCCCCGTTATGCGGTCGGCTTCGCCAAGCAGGTCAAAGATGCCGGCATGGACAGAGGAATAGACCGTTACGTTGCGGACGGGGATGCGCACGGTCGTTCCTGCCGGAAGGTCGGCGGGCAAGGGTTTGTCGCGTTCGACAAGGACGTAGCGTTGCAGGAGCCGCGTACCGTCCCAGGGGTCGCGCACGTCGGCAATGATATAGTCGGCGTAACGTTCGATAGCGATGCCGCGTGCGTAGCGGACAGTGTCGGAGGTAAAGGCATCGCCTGCCGCAGGCTGCCGTTCCTGACGGCAGTTGCAGAAGAGGGCGGCAAGGAGAATAAGGCAGGAGAGGATACGATTCATAACGGGCAGGCAAAATGTGCGGGCAAATGTAAACAATCGTGATATATTCTCTGTGCAATCGGCGTAATCAGTGCCAAAATCGTTTTCGTGCCCTAACCCCCCAGCCTTCGTGCAGGAAATTATAATTATATATCTGCCCCCCTAAAAAAATGCCGCCCGTGCTTGCAGGAATTGATTAGAGACTGCACCTTTGCCGCCGTTCAAACCGATTTTTGAGCAAAAAGTGACGTAGTTCTTCCTGAACTGTGTCATCTTTGTTGTGTCTATTGCGCTGATTTATGCGGGTTTACGCCTGCATGGGTCGGCGTTTCGTTTGTGGTAGAGACGCAATGCATTGCGTCTCTACATTTGCGTTATTTGCGTTGCCTTTCGGCGTAAGCGGTTGTTTATCTGTTTGTTGC
>LBCX01000112.1 GCA_001657575.1 Bacteroidales bacterium Barb4 | reverse complement strand
GAAAATGATACTTCAAGTTCAAATCATCTGCCAAATGCCACTGACGGCGAGCGTATTTATGTGACCACCCGTTTCCTTCCCTCGGGAAGTCTATCCATTCGGGGTGCCCGAACTCATTGCCCATAAAATTAAGATACCCCCCGTTTATAGTGGAAGCTGTCACTAACCGTATCATCTTATGCAAGGCAATACCCCTGTCCACGCTGAAAGTATGGTCGTCCTTCTGCATGTGCCAATACATATCGGCATCTATCAGGCGGAAAATAATCGTCTTGTCGCCCACCAGAGCTTGATCATGACTCTCGGCATAGCTGATGGTCTTCTCATCGGCACGGCGATTGGTCGTCTCCCACCAGATAGCGGACGGATGCCAATCCTCATCCTTCTTCTCCTTGATAATCTTTATCCAGTAATCGGGAATATTCATCGCCATTCGGTAATCAAAACCGTAGCCACCGTCCTCCGGCTTAACCGCCAGACCCGGCATACCGCTTACCTCTTCGGCAATCGTAACAGCATGTTTGTTCACCTCATGTATAAGCTTGTTCGCCAGCGTCAGGTAAGCAATGGCATCCTTGTCCTGCCCCTTGTTGAAATAATCCCCGTAACCGCAAAACGCCTCACCCAGCCCGTGACTGTAATAAAGCATGGAAGTAACCCCGTCGAAACGGAAGCCGTCGAACTTATACTCCTCCAGCCAGAACTTGCAATTGGACAGCAAAAAATGAAGCACCTCATCCTTGCCGTAATCAAACACCAGCGAATCCCATGCCGGATGCTCCCGCCGGCTGCCCGCATGAAAGTATTGCGTGTAAGAGCCGTCGAAACGTCCCAGCCCCTCCCGCTCGTTCTTCACCGCATGGCTGTGCACAATATCCATGATAACGGCAATCCCCATCCCGTGCGCCTCGTCAATCAACTCCTTCAACTCTTCCGGCGTACCGAAGCGTGAAGATGCGGCAAAAAAACTGCTCACGTGATAGCCGAATGACCCGTAATAGGGATGCTCCTGCACCGCCATCACCTGAATCGCATTATATCCTCCCCGCTTCACACGGGGCAGAACCAACCGCCGGAACTCGTCATATGACCCGACTTTCTCTTCCCCCGCCGCCATACCGATATGGCATTCATAAACGAGCAGAGGCGACGTTTGCGGCTTGAACCCCGCATACTTGAACATATAGCCCTTCGCAGGATTCCACACCTGCGCACAAAATATCTTCGTATCCGTATCCTGCACCACCCTTCGGCACCAAGCAGGAATACGCTCTCCACATCCCCCTTCCCACTCAACCAGAAGTTTGAACAGATCCTCATGGTGCAGCTGTTCCTCTCTCGCCTCAATCTCCCACACACCGCCGTCCAAAGACCTCAGCCGATAAGCCTCCTCTTTTCGCCAGCCGTTGAAAGTACCGGTCAGATAAACGGCCGTAGCGTTAGGTGCCCATTCGCGGAACACCCACCCCCCATCCGTCTTGTGCAACCCGAAATACAGATAGCCCGTTGCCACATCCGACAACGGCAGCTTCCCGCCCTTCGTCAGTTTCCGTTCCCTTTCCGCCGCATAGCGGTACCGTTCCTCAATTACTTCCTTGTACGGCTCCAGCCAAGTATCATTTTTTATCAATTCCAACGATTTCATTGCAGTATAGATTGTTGCCCGGCAAAAGTAGAAAGATTATTCACATTTTGCGGTAAGAAACGGCATTTCAGAGCAACTGCATCAAAATACAAGATATAATGTGGCTTTTGATGCAGTAGCCCTGTAATCTTTTCGCCAATCTTTTTTGTGTTATACATTAAACTGTATCTTTGCCGCCGCTAATACAAAAACAGCTTAATTCATTATTCAGAAACAATGGCAACAAAAATCAGATTGCAAAGACACGGTCGTAAAGGGTACGCCTTTTATCAAATCGTAGTCGCAGACAGCAGGGCTCCACGAGATGGAAAGTTTATTGAAAAGGTAGGTTCTTATAATCCGAACACTAATCCTGCTACAATAGATTTGAATTTCGAAAGAGCCTTGTATTGGTTACAAACAGGTGCAGAACCGACTGACACCACACGCAATATCCTTTCCAATGAAGGTGTTTGCCTGAAAAAACACTTGTTGGAAGGTGTTAAGAAAGGTGCGTTTGACGAAGCCGCCGCGGAACAGAAGTTTCAGGCATGGAGGCTGGAGAAAGCTACCGCCGCCCAAGCAGTCAAAGACAAGAGTCGCGAATCGGCAAAGTCAGCTGTGAAAGAACGTTTGGAAGCCGAAAAAGAGGCAAACAAAGCAAAGGCGGAAATAGTAGCCCGCAAAAAAGCCGAAATAGCCGCAGCAGCAGCGAAAGCAAAGGCAGAAGCCGCTGCCGCAAACAGTCCCAAAGAAGCAAAAGCAGAAACGGCTGCGGAAGAAGTTCCGGCAGAAGCAAGTGCCGAATAACAACGGACGATTTCTCCGGAGATGATATAGTTGGCAGGTGCAGATCTGCCAACTGTTTTTTTATAAACGTTAAATATATATACCATGAACAAGAGAAATTCATTGCTTTTTGTCGTAGCCTGTACGGTTTGCATGACCGTTGGCGCACAACAAAAGGAGTATCCCCAGCGTGAGCAGATGCGCCCCGGTATGTCTGAATATTGGACGCCACAGCCTAAGGTTGTAATCCCCGGTGATATTCACACACAGACGGCACCTTCCGATGCCATCGTTCTTTTCGATGGAAAGAACCTTGATGCATGGGAAAGTACCAAAGGTGGTGCCGCTCAATGGACTGTCCGCGACGATGCTTTCACGGTGAATAAAAAAGCCGGAGACATACAGACAAAACAGAAGTTTGATAGCTATCAGCTACATATCGAATGGCTTATACCGGAAGGCATTATCGGCAGCAGTCAGGCTCGCGGCAACAGCGGTATTTTCATGCAAGGCATGTATGAAGTGCAGGTGTTGGACTGCTACGAAAACGAGACCTATGTGAACGGGCAGACGGGTAGTATCTACAAGCAGACTCCTCCGCTGGCAAACGCCATGCGTAAACCGGGCGAATGGAATGTGTATGACATTATCTATTCCGCTCCTATATTTAAGGAAGACGGAACGTATCGCGTTCCTCCAACGATTACCGTTATTCACAACGGTGTTGTGTTGCAAAACCATACTACAATCTTGGGTACTACCGAATATATCGGCTTCCCGCAGGTTACCCCTCACGGTGCAGGCTCTATTGTTCTGCAAAGTCATGGAGACCCCAGTGCCCCGATCAGTTTCCGTAACGTTTGGCTCAGAGAATTATAAATCCGGATGGAGAAAGCAAGTAGCCCTGTTTACGAACAGAATACGTTAGAATTTGTAACTGTTGCATTGGAGTTTTGTGCCTTTGTCGAAGCTACAGAGCAAACCGTGTATGCTGATTTTACGGACAAGGCAACCAAACTGTTACCCCTCCTCTATCTGAAAGCTGCTTTATTGCCTCGTGTCGAACCGGACGAAGACGTCGAACCTGAACTGACGGTAACGGAGGATATGTACGAAGCGATACGCATCCGCATCGCTTCCCTGCTGGGGGAAAATGATACCTATTTGGAAACGTTCCACCCCGATATGCCTTACAGCGACACACCTGTTGCTGCCTTTATCTCCGAAAGCCTTGCCGATGTGTATCAGGACATCGGCAACTTCCTGTCACTTTTCCGACAGGGGAACGAATTTGTCATGCGCGAAGCCCTTGCTCTGTGCCAAACTAACTTTCGTGAATACTGGGGACAGCAGGCACTGAATGCCTTGAAAGCACTCCACACCCTGCGGTACAGTATGGATGAGAACATTGAAACCGACGAGTCGCAATCATGACACACTACCTGAAGACGATAACGAAAGAGGAAGTGTCCCTTCTCGAAGCAGAAGAGTTCAACGGCAGAATTATCCTTATTACCACGCAGGAGGAGGCTGTCAAAGCGGTTGATTATCTGATGCAGTTCCCCCGCTTGGGCTTTGACACCGAAACCCGTCCCAGCTTTACTAAAGGGATGCAGAACAAGATTGCCCTCATGCAGATTGCTACGGGGGATACTTGTTTCCTTTTCCGCCTAAATAGCATCGGCATTCCCCCTGCATTGGAAAGCCTGCTGAAGAGCAATTGTGTATTGAAAATCGGTCTTTCCTTGCGCGATGACTTCGGGGCAATCCGCCAGAGAAAGAACATAAGACTTGCCAACTTCATTGATTTACAAATCATCGTACATAAGTTCGGCATTGAAGACCTTAGTCTCCAGAAAATATATGCCATCTTGTTTCAAAAGAAAATATCCAAAAGCCAGCGGCTGACCAATTGGGAAGCTGAGACACTGTCGCCCTTTCAGCAAAAGTATGCGGCTCTTGATGCGTATGCTTGTCTGAAGATATACAATCAATTGACGGCAGAAGCAGGCTATTGAGTTTGGCAGGGATATAAAAAAGGCGGATGATTCATAATCATCCGCCTTTTTTATTGAACCAATCGTTTAATAAGCAATCTTCTCTATCTCCGTTGCCTTTATTCTAAAAATACGACCGTTCCTTGAGAATATCAATTCTCCGTCTTCTTTCTTTTTCTCGTTTACCAACCTTTGAAAGGCTAAGCCTGCTCCCCTCACAATATTTTCATCAAACTCTCTTACTTCATATTCGTTCATAATTGCTCAAGTTTATTATAAATAATCTGATTTAATATTTCTCTTCTATCACTTTTGAAACCTTTGGCTATAATTTCCATCGGAGTCATTGAATTGTCTGTCATCATCCAATAGTCGCTAATCGGCATGTACAAACTGAACAAGTTGCGAATACCTGCCGTATATCGACGACGTACAACATTTTCAGGAACATTATGCCCTCCGGCTGCCACCCTCATTCGTATCCGCTCCACTGCCAAGTCTGGTGTATTCAACCAAAAATAAAGCAACGTAACATAATAACCTTCTTTTTGCGCCCCCCGTATCAAGTTTGCGATTGAGCGGGTAGCAAGTGTAGTTTCCAAGGCAAAGGTTTCTCCCGATGAGATGAGTTCCTTTATTCGTTTTGACATAATACGACCGGCTTCAACCGCAACCGCGACACTGTCTGCGTTAAAAGGGGAAAGCCCCTTGGCTATTTCGTCGGAATTGACAAACTCCTTACATTTCAACATCTCGGGAAGAATTGTAAATGAGGCTGTCGTTTTACCTGCTCCGTTGCATCCGGATATTATGTACAAGTATGGCACTACATTGCTCTTTTTCTATGACGGGGCAAAAATAGATATTACTTTCATACTGCAACATATTTATCGAAAAAAAATAGCGGGAAATTGCACTTTTATATTGGAAACGACTGTGGTTTGTTGTCTGAGAGTAAAGGTTTGTTGATGATGCCATCTTTGGAAATGCAACCGCATCTTTCCTTACCTTTGGCGGCGGATAAAAAATGATTAATTATGCCTTTTATAAAGATAACGGAACAGCCTTCTTTTTACAACGACTTGGAAAAGAAGACGGTTCGTGAGCTTCTGACCGAGATAAATCAGGAGGATCAGAAGGTAGCTTTGGCTGTTGAGAAAGCCATACCCCGGATAGACCAGCTCGTGTCGCAGATCATCCCCCGTTTGCAGGCAGGCGGGCGCATCTTCTATATCGGTGCGGGCACGAGCGGCAGGCTGGGTGTATTGGACGCTTCGGAGATTCCGCCCACCTTCGGAATGCCTGCCGCGCTCGTTGTCGGGATTATTGCCGGCGGGGATATTGCCCTGCGAAACCCTGTAGAAAGGGCGGAAGACGACCTGCAAGCCGGATGGCGAGACCTGCAAGCCTTTGATATTAATGAAAAGGACACCGTGATAGGCATTGCCGCATCGGGCACAACGCCTTATGTTGTCGGGGCATTGAGGCAATCGCGCGAACACGGCATATTAACCGCCTCCATTTCCTCCAACCCTGATTCGCCCCTATCGCAGGAAGCCGACGTGGCGATAGAGATTGTCGTAGGCCCCGAATACGTGACGGGCAGTTCGCGCATGAAATCGGGCACAGGGCAAAAAATGGTATTGAATATGATAACCACTTCCGCCATGATTAAACTCGGTCGAGTGAAAGGCAATCGGATGGTAAACATGCAGTTGTCCAACGCCAAATTAGTGGACAGGGGTACGCAAATGGTGGCAGAAATGTTGCATACGAACTATGAAGAGGCGCAGCGGCTTCTACTGGCGCACGGTTCGGTAAAAAAAGCGGTGGAAGCCCGTCTTGTCGAATGAGAACAATTAATATAAAAAGGTATATCCTGCCGGTGGCAATGGTATGCCTGTGTGCCTGCGGCGGAGAGAAGGGAGATGAGGCAGTGATACGTGTTGCCATACTTCGGGGACCGACCGCCATCGCTTTTGCCGGATGGATGGATGAGCCACCGGTGATAAACGGGAAGACCGTTATTGTGGAAATCACCGATTCACCGGAACAGATGCAGGCAATACTGATAAAAGGCGATGCCGACATTGCCGCCCTGCCGATGATAAATGCGGCGAACCTATATAATAAAGGAGTCCGTTACACTTTGGCGGGCTGTCCCGTGTGGGGTAACCTGTATCTTATAGGAAAGAGGGACGCCAAACAGTTGCATGTCTTCGGCTCCGGAACAACGCCGGATATACTGACACGCTACCATATAAATAAACACAACCTGTCCTACCCTCTGAATTACACCCTGCAAACGGCTTCCGAAATAACGCAGGGACTGCTCGCGGGCAAAGTGGAAGCGGCGGTATTGGGCGAGCCTTTTGTCAGTCTTGTCCTCCACAGGGACACCGCCTTTCATATTCTGGCGGATTTGAACAACCCCGACGGCACATCGCCGGGCTTCGCCGAAGCCGCCATTGTACTGAAGCCGGAACGGGAAAGCAATCGGCACACATTGGACAGCCTCCTACGAATCACCTGCTGCCTTCCCGACGACAATTCCGCAAAAGTCATCCGCATATTGGAAGAACGGAAGATATTCCCCCCCGGCACAATCACCTCCCAAAGCATCGAACGATGTAAAATACACTACCTTCCGGCAAAAGAAGCCGAACAGGATATACTAACATTTTTGCAAATCATATTCAGCTATGAACCCAAAGCCATCGGCGGAAAACTTCCTGACAAAGGCTTTATTTCTCCCCTCCTCCGACCATTCTAAGCGTTACCGCATGGCGGTGCGCTTCCAACTGCTCATTGGCTGCCATGACACGGATGGTTTCACCCAGACGGTTGATGCCTTCGGCGGTGATTTCCTGGAAGGTTATCTTTTTGATGAAGCTGTCGAGATTGACACCACTGTATGCACGGGCGTAGCCGTTGGTCGGGAGAGTATGGTTTGTGCCTGAGGCGTAATCGCCCGCACTTTCCGGGGTATAGGCTCCGAGAAATACACTGCCGGCATTCTCTATGCGTGCGGCTATATCCGTGTAGTTTGCCGTTTGGATAATCAGATGTTCGGGGGCGTAGGCGTTGGTGAAGGCGATAACCTCTTCCTCGTTTTGCAACAAGATGATGCGGCTGTTTGCCAAAGCCTTGCCGGTGATTTCTTTGCGGGGGAGGCGTTCCAGTTGCTCCTGTATGGCTTGGATAATAGGGGCGATAATTGTTTCCGAAGCGGTTACCAATATTGCCTGACTGTCCACCCCGTGTTCGGCTTGCGAAAGGAAGTCTGAGGCAATAAAGTCGGGGTTAGCCGCACTGTCGGCAATCACTTCTACCTCGGAGGGGCCTGCCGGCATGTCAATTGCCACCTCTTTCAGGCTGACCAACTGCTTGGCAGCAGTCACATACTGATTGCCCGGCCCGAATATCTTATACACTTTGGGGATGCTCTCCGTGCCGTAAGCCATTGCGGCAACAGCCTGTATGCCTCCCGCCTTGCCTATCTTGCTCACTCCCGCCTCTCTGGCGGCAAAAAGGATGGCAGGGTGTATCTTTCCGTTCCTGTCAGGCGGCGAACAAAGCACAATCTCCTTGCAACCGGCAATAACAGCCGGCACGGCAAGCATCAGCACGGTTGAAAACAGCGGTGCCGTCCCTCCGGGAACATACAGTCCGACCCGCTCGATAGCCACCGCCTTTTGCCAGCAGGTTACACCCGGTGCCGTCTCTATCTTTTCCCCCGTAAAACGTTGGGCGGCATGGAATGTCTCTATATTAGCCTTTGCCGTGCGTATCGCCTGTTTGAGTTCTTCCGGCACCAGCCTTTCCGCCTCCTGCATCTCCTCTTCGGAAACCAGCAGGTCGGAAAGCACCGCCTTGTCGAACTTTTCTCCGTAACGCTTGACAGCCGCATCGCCGTTCTCCCGCACATCGTCCAATACCGTGCGAACCGTATCAAACAATGCCGTCACATCCAATGCCGGTCTCTTCAAAAGTGCAGCCCATTGTTCCCTCTGCGGATACCTTATTATCTCCACCTGTATTTATTCTTCAATTTGTTTTACTTCCATTTCCGGTTCAAAATCAAGGGGGAGCATGGCAGGCGGAATCTCTTTGCTTGATTTAAGCCCCAGACTTCTCAATTTCAGTGCCTGTCCCACCAAGTGCCCGTTTCCGGTATTTAATTGACCGACAGCTGCCGTATAGGATTGCTGTGCTCTATGGATATGCTTCCCGACATCTTCAAGTGTCGAAGCAAACGTCACGAACTTTTCATAAAGCATCTCCCCTCTTTTCACGATTTCCATGGCGTTTTTACTCTGCATCTCCCTTTTCCATAAATCCGCCATCAGTTTAAGGCAGGCAATCAAGTTAGTCGGGCTTATCAATAAAATCCGTTTGGAATAGGCATACGCCCAAAGGTCTTGGTCTGTTTGAATGGCAATTAAATAGGATGGCTCAATAGGGATGAACATCATCG
>LBCX01000420.1 GCA_001657575.1 Bacteroidales bacterium Barb4 | reverse complement strand
AACGCTTTCTTAGCGTTGTAAGGTGCCCAAAGATTGGTTACATCCAACAGCAAGTTGGCATGAGCACCAAAATAGGTGTTCTTTTGGGGGTACGGCCCGAAACTACCGTTTGCATCAATGTGATCCCATTCGTCCAAATGGTATACACCATACAGCGGGCCGCCGTTCAACTGAACGCGGAATGCGATGTAGGGATTAAACCACTTACCGAAAGACACCTGCGGAGCAATGTTCAACCGATCGGAAAAATTGGCTTCGCCATTCCTGTCAGCCAGCAATATACTCCCGCCGCCTGCAACAGAAATAAACCAGTTGTCACCTGATTTATTGTGCTTAAAATGGGTCTTGTAACCGACATCCGTGCCGGAACCGACCAGCGGGCTAAATTCCTGTGCGGAGACAGAAAGGAAAAGCCCGCAAAACAATACTAATAATACAACTTTAGTTTTCATATCTATTACCTTTAATAATTATAACTTTTACAAGAGCGCAAACATACGGCTTTTTAGTGAACAATGCTACGTTTCAGCTATTTTTGTTATCAATTATTCAAAATAGTTCAGGATTCTATACCCTCCTTCCTTTAAGTAAGACTCTTTCTTCATCAGCCGGATGTCACTTTGCATCATATCCTGTATCAGAGCTTCCAGCGTGTACCGCGGTTCCCAACCCAACTGCTTGCGGGCTTTGGAGGCATCGCCGATCAGCAAATCCACCTCTGTGGGACGGAAATACTGCGGATCGACACCGACCACTTCCTCCCCGATTCTCTTTTTCAGGCTTTCCAGATATTCTTCCCCGACACGGTCGGCAAACACTTTCCCGTCAATCGAATCAAGGATGGCGACTTCTTCCGTTCCGCTTCCCTTGAACAGCACGGAAATGCCCGCCTCGGCAAAAGCCATCCGGATAAAGTCGCGGATAGCCGTTGTCACACCCGTTGCTATCACATAGTCCGACGGCTCGTCCTGTTGCAGAATGGCATACATGGCACGGACGAAATCTTTGGCATGACCCCAGTCGCGCCGCGAGGAGAGGTTGCCCATAAAGGTTTTCTGCTGAATGCCCAGCGCAATCCGTGCCACGGCGCGTGTTGCCTTGCGCGTCACAAAGGTTTCCCCCCTCAGCGGCGATTCGTGGTTGAACAGGATGCCGTTGGATGCGTGCATATTGTAGGCTTCCCTGTAATTGACCGTTATCCAGTAGCCGTACAGCTTGGCTGCCGCATACGGACTTCGCGGATAAAACGGCGTAGTCTCCTTTTGCGGCACTTCCTGCACCAGACCGTACAATTCGGAGGTGGACGCCTGATAAATACGTGTCTTGGGAATAAGGTTCAGCAGCCTGACGGCTTCCAGCACGCGAAGCACGCCCAAACCGTCCGCATTCGCCGTATATTCCGGCGTATCGAAACTGACCTTCACATGGCTCATTGCCGCCAGATTGTATATCTCGTCCGGCTGCACCTCGCCGATAATCCGCGTGAGATTCAGGCTGTCCGTCAAATCCCCGTAGTGGAGGATGAAATTCCGTTCTTTCACGGACGGCTCCTGATATAAATGGTCAATCCGTTCCGTATTAAACAGGGACGAACGACGCTTGATGCCGTGCACCGTATAGCCTTTTTTTATCAAGTATTCCGACAGATAGGCTCCGTCCTGCCCTGTAATTCCCGTAATCAATGCAACCTTACCCATTCTTATTTATCTTAACGTGAGTTCTTAATAGGAGACAGTC
>LBCX01000111.1 GCA_001657575.1 Bacteroidales bacterium Barb4 | reverse complement strand
GTCAATTATTAAGTATGCTTCGTCAAAGCCGTCTTTCACCATACGTGCATCTAAGATGCCGTCGTAATAACCTTCCAAATGCAAGACTTTGTAAGCGATATTCAGGCGGTTCAGCAGTTTCTTATCAATCTTGCCTATTTGCTCTCTATAATATTCTATTGATTTGCGGCTTTTCTTCTCTATGCCTTTAAGGAGCAGATAGGCATCCAAAGCAATGAGCACACCGTTATAGGCTGTTCCGCAGGCAGTCCGTACATATTTGCAATCGCTGTATTGATTGTTTTCCTTACCGGCTTTCTTCAAGGTTTCTTTTGCATTATCCATATAGCGGATAGCTTCGGCATAGTTCTTTTGTTTGGTTTCCTGCAACTCTTCTTGTGACATGGGATAACAATGTTTCAATAGTAACAGCGGCAAAAGTAAGGCATTATCCGATGTTGCACAAGTCCGGGCTTCTGCGCTGCCGGCTTATAAGTCCGACTCTTTCAACCGTTCCGTGTTTTCAGCGACAATGAGGCGGTTGATACACTCTTGGATGTCGCCATCGGTGAAGGCGGCGAGGTTGTAAACAGTGTAGTTGATGCGGTGGTCGGTGATACGACCTTGCGGGTAGTTGTAGGTGCGGATTTTGGCGGAGCGGTCACCGGAGGATACCATGGTTTTGCGTTTGGAGGCAATTTCGTCCAGATACTTTTGGTGTTCCATGTTGTAGATGCGGCTGCGGAGTTCGACCATGGCTTTGGCTTTGTTTTTCAGTTGCGATTTCTCGTCCTGGCATTGCACGGTGATACCTGTCGGCAAATGCACCAGACGAATGGCGGAATAGGTTGTATTGACCGACTGACCGCCGTGACCGGAGGCGCAGAATATATCGGTGCGGATGTCTGCATCCCTGATTTCCACGTCGAACTCGTCAGCTTCGGGCAATACGGCAACGGTAGCTGCCGAGGTATGCACCCGCCCTTGTGTTTCCGTCTGCGGCACACGCTGTACGCGGTGTACGCCCGATTCGTATTTGAGGATGCCGTAAACGCCTTCGCCGCCGACTGTGAAGATGATTTCCTTGTACCCTCCGGCAGTGCCTTCGGCGCAGCTTGTGACTTCGATCTTCCAGCCTTTTGCTTCGCAGTATTTGACGTACATGCGGTAGAGGTCGCCAGCAAAGATGGCAGCCTCGTCGCCGCCCGTGCCTCCGCGTATTTCAACGATGGCGTTCTTGCTGTCCTGCGGGTCGGCGGGGACGAGCAACAGTTTAATCTCTTCCTCCAATTCGGGGAGGCGGACAGAGCAGGCGTCCAATTCCTCACGTGCCATTTCGCGCAGTTCGGAGTCTTGCTCGGTGTCAAGAAGGTGCTTTGCCTCGTCTATCCCGTTTAATGCTTGGATGTAGCGGGTGCGGGCTGTTGCGATTTGCTCCAAATCGTGGTATTCCTTATTGAGTTTGACAAACCGCTTCATGTCGGCTGTCACCGACGGGTCAGTAATCAGGGTGCCGACTTCCTCAAAGCGGCTTATCAGACCGTCCAAGCGGTCAAGTAGTGTTGTTTCTGCCATAATTATTTAATCGGCAAATGTACTTCTTAGCGATGAATGATTGTAGAGCCGCGTTCTAATAATTTGAAAGAGCCATCTCTTCTTCAACCTGCTTGCTGTGTTTTATACGCAAGACTTTACTATTATAAATGCAATAACATTTACATAACATTCGTATTATTGCAGCGTAATATAGCAGGCATAGAGGTTTAACATTTATAAGTAACAAACAATATGAAACAGGTATTTAGTACCATTACTCTTTTAGGTCTTCTTTTAGCCGGATGCTCGACAACCGTAGAGAAGAAACATGCACCCACGTTGAAAGACGCCTTCGCCGATAAGTTCTATATCGGTGCTGCTCTGAACAGCGACCAGTTCACGGAAGAGGATACCGATGCGGTGAAAGTGCTCAAAGAGCATTTCAACGCCATCGTACCGGAGAATTGCATGAAAAGCGAAGCCATTCAGCCCTTTGAAGGACAGTTTGATTTCACGGGATCCGACCGCTTCGTTGCCTTCGGAGAGGATAATAATATGTTTGTCACCGGACATACGCTTGTCTGGCATTCCCAAGCTCCCGACTGGTTCTTTACGGACGATGCAGGAAAAGATGTTTCACGCGAAGTAATGATTGAGCGCATGAGGAATCATATCACTACGGTCGTATCCCGATACAGAGGGAGGATAAAAGGCTGGGATGTTGTCAATGAAGCTGTTTTGGATGACGGCTCCCTGCGCGAAAGCAAGTTTCTCCAAATCATAGGTGACGACTATATTCAATTAGCCTTTGCCTTTGCCCATGAGGCAGACCCTGATGCCGAATTATACTACAACGACTACTCAATGGCTCATCCGGGCAAGAGGCAGGGCGTTGTCAATCTGGTTAAATCATTGCAGGAAGCAGGGATACGGATAGACGGGATAGGTATGCAAGCCCATTTGAACATGGAGTTCCCGACACCGGAAGAGTTTGAAAAGAGCCTGCTGGCATTCTCGGAATTAGGCGTTAAAGTGATGATTACCGAATTAGACCTCTCCGTACTGCCCAATCCCCGAAGCGATGAAGGAGCCGACGTAGCCCTCAGCTACGAATACCAGCAGGAGATGAACCCTTACGCAGACGGACTGCCCGAACCCGTAGAAGCCGCATGGAACAGCCGCTACAGCGATTTCTTTGCCCTCTTCCTGAAGCACCAAGACAAAATAAGCCGCGTAACCCTGTGGGGCGTAAGCGATGCAAACTCATGGCTAAACGACTGGCCTGTACGCGGGCGGACAAACTACCCGCTACTTTTTGACCGTTATTATGAGGCAAAGCCGATTGTAAAAACAATCATAGAAAATGCCAAAGCGAACTAAGTAAACAAAAGAGAGGCTGCCCATTTTGGGTAGCCTTTTTTTATTTACTGACATTACGCAAAAGTCTCAAAAAAAAACGGTTTTAAGGCGTCCGATACTTCGGAAAATCTGAAAACATAGTTTTCAAGGTGTCCGATGTTTCGGAAGGTCTGAAAACATAATTTTCAAGGTGTCCGGTGTTCCGGAAAGTCTGAAAACATAGTTTTCAAGACGTCCGATGCTTCGGCAAGTATGAAAACATAGTTTTCAAGACGTCCGGTGTTTCGGCAAGTATGAAAACATAGTTTTCAAGGTGTCCGATACTTCGGAAAGCCTTCGTAATATAGTTATTTACTGATGTTATGCAGATGCCCCAAAGGGGCAAAAGATTTCAGCCCCACATGGAGCGAAGCGAAATGTGGGGCTGAAATCCTCCGTCCTTGCAGGACTTCTGCGTAACATCAGTTATTTAGTGTAAATCAAAGCCTTCAATATACATCAAACCACAGCTTGGTAGTCAGCAAATCCGCCCCCTGATTGGCAATGGCGGATTGATAGCTTTTGCCGTTCAGGGATTGTTCCGTTCCGGGATAGAAGAAGCGAGTGGGGATTTTGCCTTCAAGGACAGCGGCAGGCCCTGCCGTCAGTTCGGGGTAATCCAACCGCCGCCATTCGGTGAAAGCATCCAAGCCTTGTCCGAAGAAGGCAATCCACTTTTGTTCGCCGATGGACTTCTTGTAGTTTGCGGCATTGTATTTCACCTTGTCTTGCGACAGGTAAGCGGCAATGACGGCAACATCCGTTATGCCGAACTGGTTGAGGGAAGCGGTTATTGCCTGCTTGTAATAGTCTTCGGCATTGCCTTGTATGTAACCGCGGGCGGCGGCTTCCGCAAGGTTAAATAATACTTCGGCGTAGCTGTATATCACTGCCGGAGCTTCGGGTGTGAGGAAGTATTTGCCCGGCTTGGATATTTTGGAGAAGCCCTGATTGTTGGCATCGCCGTTGGACAGTCCGTTTCCGCCGCCGGCATAGTCACCGACTGACGAGTCTTCCGGCAGTTGGGCGTATATGGGCAGGCGGGGGTCGGAGAGGTCTTTGAGTGCGTTGACGATGGTTTTGGATATGCGGTAATCGTCGCGGGAGTCATAGTGCGAGGCCTGCGGATTGTGCTGGGGGGATTTGGAATAGACGAATTGGAAGGTTTCGCTGTTGTCGCTGATTAATCCTGCCGGATTGCCTGTGACTTCCGCAATGGTTTGACCGGCAAGGTTGCTGTCCCTGTCGGAAAGGCGCAGAGCGATACGCAACTTCAAGGAGTTGGCGAATTTCTTCCACTTGGCTATGTCGCCTTTATAGATTACATCGCCCGCGATGCTGCCTTTTGCAGCATCCAGCAATGTCAAGGCTTGGGACAAATCCGCCAGCAGTCCTTCATAGACTTCCTTTTGCGTGTTGTACGCCGGTGTTACGCTTTTGCCGACTTCCTTATACGGTATATCTCCGTGAAGGTCGGTCAGCAGGGAGAACACCCATGAGCGTAGCGTCAGGGCAACGCCTTTGTAGTTCGTATTCGCCTGCTCTTCGGAGAAATCAAGGATGGTGTTCAGGTCGGTAATCAGCGTGGCATATCCCGTGTTCCACAAAGAGGTTATTTCCGATGATGAGTTGGAAAACTCATACCTGTCCTGTTCGGCATACTGAATTTTCGCCCACTGCTGGACAATCAATAAGGTAGAGCCGTAGCTGCTGCTTATTCCCCAATAGGCATCCGCCCCCTGTTTCTCTACACCCGTCAGCAAGTAAGCGGGCTGAGGCTTCTCTGTGGCATTCGGGTTCTCGTTAATCTCGTCCAACCGGTCGTTGCAAGAGGCAAAGACAAAGGAGGCTGCCAATGCGATGGATATGATATTCTTGTTTCGCATACGTTTGTTTTTATTGAAGGGTCTTTGTTAAAATTTCAAGTTGACGGAAAAGCCGTAGGAGTGTGTGGTAGGCAAAGAGAGCGTTTCCACACCTTGCAGGTTGCCTGTGCCAAGAGCGGCTTCGGGGTCAATGTTCGGGGCATCCTTGTACAGGAAAGCCACGTTGCGGGCAACGGCGGAGACACTTGCGCCTTCCAAGCCTATCCGGCGAATCAGCTTCCTGTCGAAGTTGTAGGTCAGCTTTATCTCACGCAGTTTCACATAAGAGGCATCATAGACATGCGCTTCATTGATGGAGTAAAGCGACTTGTAATAGTTTTCGGCAGAGAGGACAACCGTATTGGCTTTGCCGTCTTCAGTTATGCCTTGGAAAATCATACCGTCGTCATGGGTAACGGTTTCGCCGCTTTTTTCAACCGTTTGATAGGTAAGCCCGCCGTGTGCTGCATCCCGTCCGGGAAGCGTTTGTTTGGATACGCCGGCATAATCGGCTGTCTGATTGGTGCCGGAGTAGATGCTTCCGCCGATGCTTGCATCAATCAGGAAAGAGAAGTCAATGTTTTTATAGGTAAAGCTGTTGCTGAAGCCGCCGACCCAGTCAGGGGTGTAATGTCCGAGTATTTTGTTGTTTGGATCCAACTTCGGGCGACCGTTGTCATCGACAATGATCGTTCCGCTGTTGTCCCGCTTGTAGCTCGTTCCGAACAGTATCCCGTATCTTTCGCCTACGGAGGCAAGCACTTGTACGCCCTGCGAGCCGATGGTGTAATTCTTTATCAATCCTTCCTTATCCAATTCCACCACCTTGCTGCTATTGGCGGCATAGTTCAATCCCAAATCCCACTTGAACGTTTTCGTTTGTACCGGAATAACATTCAATTGCAGTTCAACGCCCTTGTTGTTCACCTTTCCGGCATTGATAAGCTGGGAAGAGTAACCGCTGGCGGTGGTAGTCTGTACCTTCAGAATCTGGTCAATACTGTTGGTGTTGTAAAAGGCGGCGTCGAAATGAATACGGTTTTTGAACAAGCCCAGTTCGGCACCCAGCTCGGTGGAATAGGTTGTTTCCGGCTTTAAGTCCGGGTTGTTCTTTTCCTTCGAGGAAGTCAGGATTGGGTTGCCTTCAAAAGCCGTTTGGATGTTATAAACCGTAGCCAGCTGATAGGGGTCGGCATCGTTCCCCACTTCCGACCAGCCGCCGCGCACTTTCAAAAAGCTCAATACATCGCTCTGCAATCCCAGCCATTCCGACACGACCACACTCGCATTCGCCGAAGGATAGAAATAAGAACGGTTGCTGCGGGGAAGCGTGGACGACCAGTCGTTACGTGCCGTCAGGTTCAGATAGGCATAGCCCTTGTAACCGAATTGTGCGGAGGCGAAGCCGCTATATACCCTCAGCCGTTTGTAGTCATTCGTGGATTCAAGCGGGTCTTTGGAATTGGAAAGCGTGAACAAATCGGGAGCCGCCAGCTTGGTGGCTTTCTGATAGTTGTTCTCATACTGCTGATTGCGTATGTTGAAACCGCCCAGCACATCCAAATGAAAGTCATTTGTCAGCGCACGGGTATAACTCAGGAGGGCTTCCGTATTGTTCTCACCGATGGTATAGGCATCTTCGGCGTAGGAGCCGTCCGGCGTACCGTTCGTGCCGGTCTTGATTTTGTATTTACGGCGGTCGTTGTAATAGTCCGTTCCCGAACGAAACTTAAAGTCCAAGCCGTCCAGTATATTTACTTCAAAATGCACGTCGCCGATGATGCGATTGCGCTTTTGCTGCACCGTGTTATAATAGGCTCTCCAATAGGGATTGCTGTAATAGCTGTGATTCCAGTTGTTGCTCCAATCCTCTTTCAGCCTTGCCATATCCACCTGCCGACCGAACCAGAGGAATTGCAGCATCACGCCGGCGGCACGCTGTCCCAACGAACCGCCCGGCAGGTTGGGAGCATCCGTAAGAATATAATTGACGGAAGCCCCTGCCTTGATGCGCTTGGTCAGTTGATAATTGGCATTGAGGGAGAAGTTTGTCTTCTTTATTTCCGTATTGGGAACTGTCCCGTTCTGGTCTTGGTGATTGACGCCCAGACGGAAATCATGCTTATCATCCGAACCGGAGATAGAGATGCCGTTGTCAAAGGTCGTTCCCGTTTCAAAGAAGTCCCGCACATTGTTGGGATGCGCCTCGAAAGGTACGGCTATGCCGTTGGAATGGAATTGAGGGATCAGGCTGCCGTCCATCTTGGGACCCCAGCTTTCGTCCACGCCGTCATTCACGCCTCCGCCTTTTCCGTTTACATAACTGAATTTACCTTCTGCTCCCTGTCCGAAAACATCCTGAAACTCCGGCAGCGTAGCCACTTTGGCAAACGTAACCCCCGAATGGACGGAAACGCCCAACCCCCTTTGCCCCTTGCCGGACTTGGTGGTTATCAAGACCACCCCGTGAGCCGCCCGCGAACCGTACAAAGCGGCAGCATTAGGCCCTTTCAGAATACTCATCGATTCAATATCTTCGGGATTCAAATCCGCTACGGCATTACGGAAGTCGCGCGTAGCCCCGCCCCTGTTCAGTTGGGAATTGTCCACCGGCACACCGTCCACAATAAACAGCGGCTGATTGTTTCCCGCAATGGAAGTCTCCCCGCGTATCACAATGCGCGATGACCCCATGTCGCCCTGCGAATTGGTAATGCGCACCCCTGCCGCTTTCCCCGCAAGGGCATTCAGCAGGTTCGTCTCCTTATTTCCCTCCAAAGCCTCCGACTTCAATTCCTGCGTGGTATAGCCCAGCGACTTCTTTTCCCGACTTATTCCCAAAGCAGTAACCACCACTTCCGCCAACAGCCGGTTGTCCTCTGCCAGCACCACCGTGAAAGGCTCATCATCATAAATATCTATCTCCTGCGTCTTAAACCCGAGATAGGTAAACACCAGCGTAACCGGCAACTTGTTCACGGCGGTCACCGTAAACTTCCCGTCCGCATCGGACACCGTGTTCCGGCTGTTCTTCGCCGCCTTCTCCGCAATGCTCACCCACGGCAAAGGATTTTCCTGTTCATCGTAAACCGTCCCTTTCAATACGGTTTGAGCATACAAGCCCGTTAGACTGCCCGCCCCAAGTACGGCAACAAGCAGAAACCGCAGAAATACATGATGTGATTTTGTTAACATATTCACCCTAAATTTGATTGTTAATACTGACTGCTATTACGTAAGTTCCCGTAGAACTACGTCATTTTTTTTATGCCTATTACGAGAACCCCTAACAGGGTTTGAAACCCTGTTAGGGGTATGTTGCGTTGATTTATGCAGGTTTACGCCTGTATGGGTCGGCGTTTCGTTTGTTTGTTTGCGGTAGAGACGCAATGCATTGCGTCTCTACATCTGCGTCTCTACGGTTGTTAATCTGTTTATTGCCTTGTCGATGACTACCATAGTTCTACGGGAACTACGTCAATCTTTACCGATTTTACCAGCCGCCAAAGAACACAAGTAGTAATAACCCTGCAAATACCACATATATGGTATAAAAAATCCCCTGTGAAGTATATTCACAGGGGATTTTATTTTACAGAAAGGGGGGAATTACTCAGTCTTATACCGTCCGCGTACAATCTTCCCTTCTATCTCCTGATCATCTTTGAGCAGGTTGTATATCGGGCAGACGGCTTCGACGGCATCGCGCAAATCCTTGATTTCATCGAAGGTTGCCGGTGACTTTATATGCACGGTGTACGAGATGTTGTGCGGATAGCGCGGAACGCTCTCAAATCCCGGACGACCTGCACGGAGGTCTGTCGTACCCTTGACACTGACTTCCAGCGAGTCCAGTGTGACCTGCCGTGCAGCAGCCTGAATGAGGAAGATGTGCGTGATACAGCTGGTAAGCACGCCCAACTGGTGTTCCTGTGCGCTCGGGCCCAAATCGTTTCCTGCCAGATGGGCAGGGTTGTCGTGGAGGATTTCAAACTGACGTATGTGTACACGGCGCACGCCTGTTCCGCCTTCCACATTCACATGGGCGGTTACTCGCGGAGTGAATGCGGACGGTGCCGCTACACCGGCTTCCCCTTTGGCGCGGCTTTCGGCGCGTTGCTTGGCT
>LBCX01000419.1 GCA_001657575.1 Bacteroidales bacterium Barb4 | reverse complement strand
CTGCGCTCCAGTGCCAGCTCAGTGATAAATGCGCATCAGCCGCCGAACGCTGAGCCTCATAGCGGCAGGTCGACAGGGGCAAACCTGTAAGCCTGCAGGCACTACGTTGCGACAGACCGGTCGCATCACACATAAACTCAACGGCTTCCTGCTTCTGGTCTGTCGTCAGTACTTTCGCCCCAGAGCCACCTGAAGCGCCTGCTTATCCAGCATGGCTTCGGCAAGCAGTTTCTTGAGTCTGGCGTTCTCTTCCTCAAGCGACTTAAGGCGCTTAACCTCGGGCACCTCCATACCGCCATACTTCTTACGCCAGGTGTAAAAGATGGCGTCGGAAATGGCGTGCTTACGGCAGAGCTCACGGGCAGAAACCCCGGCTTCGGCCTCGCGGAGAATACTGATGATCTGTTCGTCGGAAAAACGCTTCTTCATGAGGATGTCCTCATGTGGCTTATGAAGACATTACTAACATCGCGGTGTATTAATCAACGGGGAGCAGGTCAGCTCCGCTCCCCGTGATTTGTTATATACCCACCACGGGGGCATTAGTTTTTTTATTTTTTTTGATGATATGTACAAAATCAGTGGTTAGGAATAATCTTAACAGCCTTAACAAAAACACACAAAAACAGTGGCTATGCTTTATCTCACTACACTAAGTAACGACAGTATCATGCTAAAAAAAGATGATATTATCTTTATGAAATCATGTGGTAATGCAAAAACAATAATATTTTTACGTGGCGTGGATGAGAAGCTCATGATTAACGCGAGCTTTGAAGAGATAAAGTTTGCTATCAATAATAATCTTCAGGAGCTTCCGGGGGTACAAGCAGTAGCCGCGACACTGAAAATAGCAACCTGATTTCGAGTAAGGGCACTCAAAATCAAGAGATCAATTTACTATAACATCCCGATCACGAATCCCGCGGCTGGAACCGGCGTTCGGCACCGCTGAACGATTCAATTCTATTTTTGATATTAACAGGAGTAATAGTGATGAGAGCATTATCTCTTGGTGCCGTTTTAATGGCTATGTCAGCATTACCACTAACCGCGATATCCCAAGTAACCTTAGCACCTGATGGATCGTACGTTAGTGGTTCGGAAGCAACCTTAGCACCTGATGGCTCATACGTTGGTGGTTCGGAAGCAACCTTAGCACCTGATGGCTCATACGTTGGAAATTAACCCCCATTATTATGCTGCGTACCGATATACTGAATTGCGAATGCCAGCATTTTTGGATTTACCATAACGTCTTCTTACGCGCACCGCTAAAACGGCCTCAGGGCGTTTCTGACGGGAAACCGGTAAAACAGGCAACAAACCACCCGAAAACCCGCCAGAAACGCGCAGGCTCTGTTTTTACGGCATGCATGAGTATGCGCGCAAGTGCATAGCGCGGAAATTCACGCCATTCAGCCAGGGTAAGTCCTGTTTCCGGCGTTCTTCTGATCCGAAAACGGTGAACGGGGACGCAATTTATTGCGTGGCCGTGAGGCGTTGCCGGCGCAGCCGGAAAACCGGTTTTCAGCACGTTCAGGAATCGGGTTCGTCGACGGCCGGCAATCACGTTATGGCAAGTCGCCGGACGACTCACCACACGATTCACCGGCGATTCGAATCGTGAATTGAATCAAGAGTCACCATGAACAAAAAACGCCCAAATTGATGAATTGAATCAAGAGTCGATTCATCATAACAACATGATAATAAAGCGTGATTCACATATGAATCGTGGGCAATTCGT
>LBCX01000418.1 GCA_001657575.1 Bacteroidales bacterium Barb4 | reverse complement strand
CGTGAAAGCCTCTCCCGATTACGGTTATCATTTTGTGAAATGGACAAACGCAAGGAACGACAGCCTTTCCTCCGCCAATCCCTTTGCCTTCGCCCTGACACGGGACACGACCCTTCAGGCGCATTTTGCGAAAAACAGCTATACGGTAATCCTGTCCAAAGTCGGAAACGGTCGCACAGAGATAGCGGACAGCCTGTACAGCTATGAGTATCAAGGCACGGTACGCGTGAAAGCCTTCCCCGATTACGGTTATCATTTTGAGAAATGGACAGATGCAAGTGGCAAAAGCCTTTCCACCGATACTCTCTTTGCCTTTGCTCTGACACGGGACACGACGATACGGGCACATTTTGCGAAAAACAGCTATCGTGTAACCCTGTTCTCCGCCGGAAACGGTCGCGCAGAGACAACGGACAACCTGTACAGCCATGAGTATCAAGACACGGTACACGTGAAAGCCTCTCCCGATTACGGTTATCATTTTGTGAAATGGACAAACGCAAGGAACGACAGCCTTTCCTCCGCCAATCCCTTAGCCTTCGCCCTGACACGGGACACGACCCTTCAGGCGCATTTTGCGAAAAACATCTATCGTGTAACCCTGTCCGCCGATGTCAATAACACGGTAAAGACGGCGGACGGCAAATTAGCTTATGCGTATGGAGAAACGGTGCGTGTGGAAGCCACTGCCGGTTACGGTTATCTTTATTTAATAAAATGGACAAATGCAAGGGGCGACAGCCTTTCTTCCGCCAATCCCTTTACCTTCGTCCTGACACGGGACACAACGATACGGGCACATTTTTTAGCAGTAAACTATCAGGTGAGTTTGTTCACCGGCAAAAACGGTACGGTAAAGTCGGGCGCGAGGGAATATGCCTATAATACGCAGGCGGAGGTAAGCGCGGAGCCTGATACCACCTATCATTTATTGAAGTGGGTAAATGCGCAGAGGGACAGCCTTTCCAATGCCAATCCGTACAGGTTTGTGGTGAAGGAGACTATGGAACTGACGGCGGTGTTTGAAAGGGACAAGTGTCTTGTCACTGTGGATAAGACGGAAGGCGGGCAGGTGACCGGCAGCGGATATTATGACTACAATACGCTGGTGAGGATGGAGGCTGTTGCCGATTCGGGGCATGTCTTTACAGGCTGGATGGCAGGGGACAGTTTTAACATAAAGGTTTCTGACAGGAGTAAATTCAGCTTTACGCTGACAGAGAAAGCGTTTACTGCTTATCGGGCGGTTTTTGCTGCAAAGACAGGCAATGAGTTTCTTCCGGCGGGAGCAGAGGCGCAGGCTTATTATGCGGACGGGGTATTGCACCTTGTCCATCTGGAAGGGTATTTCATTTCGATTGGTACGATGAAGGGGGAAAGGGTGCTGCAATTCACGGCGGACAGCGATAATGCCGAGTATGCGGCGACTTTGCCTGCCGGGGTTTATATACTGAATGCCGCGAAGTGGAAAGAGAGGTATGTGGTAAGGAAGTTTATGGTGAAGTAGCCGCTTGCCATTTATTCCTCCGGCACATAAATGATTTCGCCGTTTTCGAGTTCGTAGGCAATGCCTACCTTCTTTCCTTTCTTTTGCGATGAAGAAGGGTCGCCGGAAGGGGTGTATCTGTTTATTTTGTTGCCCTCTTTGGTGATGATTTCCATGTTCTCCTTGCCCGGGTTTTTGACAATCGTATAGTCTTCCTTCGTAAATACTTCCGTCATGTTCATGTGCATGACCATTGCAACCATTA
>LBCX01000110.1 GCA_001657575.1 Bacteroidales bacterium Barb4 | reverse complement strand
TTTCATCGCTCTCGATGAGTGTTTTGATTTCTTGAGAGAGGGACTCTTCCAACCCCCTTATCAATTTTTTCAACCGTCCGCTCTTCTGCCTGTAATCCTTTTTACGCATAAAACGTTCCTGATCAGTGAGCTGCCCCTGATACCTGCTTTTGTCCGACACATGCATGTCACGTTCGCCTGTAAGCTGCCACAAACCTGTGATGTTCTCCTGCGGCAAATCATACAAACGGGCTTTGTCCTGAAAACAAAAGCCGTAAGCGGCTGTCTTGCGGGCATCCAGCCGGTCGTTCTTTCCCCGCTGCATACCGGAACCGTGTTTGATTTGTGCCGGATTCTCCAGCCAAAGGTCAAGCCCCGAGTCCTTGCATGCGCAGCACAACGGCCAAATGTATTGACCCGTGTATTCGGCACATGCCAATACATCCCCTGCGCTCCATGTGGGGCTGAAATCTCCTGTCCCTTTGGGACGACCGTGAAACATTATCAGATATAATATAAACTAATTTACATCATATACTTATACTTATTCGGATATTAGTTTGTTGTATTTTTTCATACACTCTTCGTATTTGTTGTAATCTCCTAAATTTTTGTAAACCACCCCCATATTATAGTAGGCTTCTGTATGTTCAGGATTGATGTCTATTGCTTTTTGGAAACAGGCAATGGCTTTTTCGGATTCTCCTGAATCATTGTAAGCCACCCCCATATTGTTGTAAGCTTCTGCTTTTTCAGGATTGATGTCTATTGCTTTTTGGTAACAGGCAATGGCTTTTTCGGATTTTCCTAAATTAACGTAAACCACCCCCATATTATAGTAAGCTTCTGCTTTTTCAGGATTGATGTCTATTGCTTTTTGGTAAAAGACAATGGCTTTTTTGGATTTTCCTGAATTATAATAAACGTTTCCCATATTATAATAAGCTGCTGCTTCTTCAGGGTTGAGGTCTATGGCTTTTCGGTAACAGACAATGGCTTTTTTGGATTTTCCTGAATTATAATAAAAATTTCCCATATTATAGTAAGCTATCGCATATTCAGGATTGATGTTTACTGCTTTTTGGTAACAGGCAACGGCTTTTTCGGATTTTCCTGAATTATCGTAAGCTGTTCCCATATTACAGTAAGCTTTTTCATCTTCAGGATTGATGTCTATTGCTTTTTGGAAACAGGTAATGGCTTTTTCAAATTCTCCTAATTTCCCGTAAGCCGTTCCCATATTATTGTAAGCTTCTGCATCTTCAGGATTGATTTCTATTGCTTTTTGGTAGCATGTAATGGCTTTTTCGGATTCTCCCAAATTATCGTAAACTACTCCCCTATTATAGTAAGTTTTTGCTTTTTCAGGACTGACGTCTATTGCTTTTGGATAACAGGCTATGGCTTTTAGAGTTGCAACCGACAGCACTACCAGCACTACTAACAAAACCTCCGCTATCCTTTTCATAAATATAATTGTTGTACTACTTAATCCCAAAATGGCAGAATAAAAGCTGATACCTCGTTTTCTGAAAAATATTGCGGCAAAGATAACGGCGTTTGTCAATTCCTTTCAAGGGAACAAAAAAATATCCCGAATAAATTACCCGCCGCCGAAAGTCCCCAAATCAGAAGAGATAGCGGGAGATTGAGGCGAAACGGCAGCTATTTCCGCTTTTTTTGACGCAAAGTCCATGTATTATATACTTAAAGCTTCCGAATTAACGGTTAAAACGTTGGGCGAAAAGATTTCCCACAGGTGGGAAAGAATTAGCCACATGCGGGAAAAGATTAGCCACTTGTGGGAAGAGACTTACCACAAGTGGGAAATGATTAGCCACATGTGGGAAAAGACTTCCCACATGTGGGAAAAGATTAGCCACAGTTGGGAAAAGGTTAGCCACCTGTAGGAAAATACTTCCCGCCTGTGGGAAAAGATTACTTGATAGCAGGTAGCGACTATCTGTAATAAGGTGCATTTGCGCTGAAACTTCGACCTGCTTTGAACGTCCCGCTCAAAATATTACGTACTTTTGTCCGCATTTTTTAAGCACTTTTGTGCTGCTTAAACATGGAAATGGAAGCAAGCAGGAAACGCAGTTACTGGATACAGTGGTTGATTGGAATAGGCGATTTATGTGTGATAAACGGCCTGTTCCTCCTTGTTTATATATTCCTGAAAGACTTTTACGCGCTGGCTGTTTCGGCGCATTTCCGCGAGACGCTGCTGCTGCTGAACTTCTGCTATTTCTTTGCCGTCTATTTCATTCCGATACAGTTGCATATATCGGTCATATTCCTTGAGAAAATCGTGCAGCGTTCCTTTCTGCTGGTTACGGTTTTGCTTGTCATCTTCTCCGCCTGCCTCATGCTGTTGAACATTGCCGACCAGTCGGCTACGTTCCTCCTTATTTATTATGTGGCGTTGCTGCTGCTCTTCTCCGTCTGGCGGGTGGTTGTCCGCATTTCCCTGAAACTGTATCGGCGGAAAGGCTACAACTTCAAGCGGATTATCATCGTGGGTGCCGGAAAAAACGGGATAGAACTGTATCGCGTGATGAAGGAAGACCTGTCTTACGGCTTCAACGTGATGGGCTTTCTGGATGATAACCTTACCCTGAAAGAAGCCTTGCCCAACTATCTGGGGATGACGCACGAGACGGAGACTTTCGCTCTGGCGAACAATGTGGACGAGATTTACTACACACTGCCCGGCACGCAGGACGAGAAGATGCTCCGCATCATGAACTTTGCGGAAAAGCACATGATACGCTTCTACATCGTCCCCGAATTTTACAGGGCGGTGAAGAAGAGCCTCGTGATGGAGGCGATGGAGTCCGTCCCCCTGCTCAGCATCCGCCGCGAGCCGTTGCAGGCAGCCTATAACAGAGCCTTGAAACGTGCCTTTGACGTTGTCTTTTCGTCCGTCGTGCTGCTCACCTTTTATCCGGTCATCTTTACTGTTGTGGGGATAATGATAAAGCTGAGTTCGTCCGGCCCCGTTATCTTCAAACAGAAGCGGACGGGCATTTACGGGCAGGAATTTAACTGCCGCAAGTTCCGGACGATGCAGGTAAACACGCAAGCCGATACCCTCCAAGCGCAAAAGGATGACCCGCGCAAAACACGTGTCGGCGACTTCCTCCGCCGCACCAATCTGGACGAGTTCCCGCAATTCATCAATGTGTTCAAGGGAGAAATGTCCGTCGTTGGTCCCCGCCCCCACATGCTGAAACATACCGAACAGTATTCTGCCATCATCGACAAGTACATGGTGCGCCATTTGGTGAAGCCCGGCTTGACCGGCTGGGCACAGGTAACCGGCTATCGCGGCGAAACCAAGACGCTGGAACAGATGGAAGGTCGCGTAAAGCGCGATGTATGGTACATCGAAAACTGGTCTTTCATCCTTGACCTGAAAATTATCTTCGTCACCGTCTTCAACATGTTCAAGGGTGAAAGGAATGCGTACTGACCAATTATGCGCAGATAATGACGAATTGCAACTTGGAATATTTGGGTTAGTTTTGCGGCATGAATTATGCAATTATTGCGGCGGGAGAAGGGTCGCGTTTGGTGCAGGAAGGCATAGGATGCCCGAAACCGCTTGTACGCCTGAACGGGGTGGCATTGATTGACCGACTGATCGGGCTGTTTTTGAGACATGAGGCGGCGTCAATCAGTGTCATTGTCAATGAAGAGATGAAGGAGGTGCAGGAGCATCTGAAAAGCATCCGGACGGAGGTTCCTTTCCGTGTAGTGGTGAAATCCACGCCGAGTTCGATGCACAGTTTTTATGAAATCAGCCGACATTTGAGGGAGTGCGACCGTATCTGTCTGACAACGGTGGACACTGTTTTCCGCGAGGAGGAGTTCGGGGAGTATATCCGAGCGTTCATGCGGGGCGGGGATTTTGACGGGCTGATGGCGGTAACGGATTATATCGATGACGAGAAGCCGCTGTATGTGCAGACCGATTCGCGGCTGATGATACGGGATTTTGTAGATGAGAGCCGGCTTTGCAAGTATGTGTCGGGAGGCGTTTACTGTCTGAACAATGCCTGTCTGGATGTGCTCGACCGTGCGATGGCGGACGGGGTTTCGCGTATGCGAAACTATCAGCGGCGATTGGCGGGCGAGGGCTTGCGGCTTCGGGCGTATCCGTTCAGCAAGATTATTGATGTGGATCATGCGGAGGACATCCGCACGGCGGAACTTTTTCTGCAAGGATTTAGGAGTTAGAATTTAGGAGTTAGTAGTTGGGAGTTAGTAGTCAGATTAGTTAAGTAGAAATATTATTGCTACTTGACTACTAACTTCTAACTCCTAACTCCCAGAAAGGAAAATAGTGAAGATGAAAAACAAAACGATTGCCGGTATCCGCAGGGGGAATAAGTTTTCGCCCAACCATGTGGGAAATGATGCGGCTATTTTTTCGCTGACGGTGCAGCATCTGCAAGCCTTCGGGTGTACCGTGCACGAATATATCGAATCCGATTTGCAAATGCGGGAGATACCGGAGGCTGCCGTTTTCGGTATGGCACGCAGCAAACAGGCTGTTCGCCGCCTGCGGCAGTTGGAACAGGAAGGGCGGACGGTGGTCAATTCGGCTGTCGGCATCGGGAATTGCATACGCGGCGAGATGACGCGCCTGCTGACGGGCAACGGCATTCCGCATCCGGAAAGTCTTATCTTCCGCACGGGCGAGAATCCGGTCGGGGCATTGGAAGAGGCGGGCTTTCGGAATGGCTGGGTGAAACGGGGCGATTCCCATGCCGTCCACCGCGAAGATGTTACTTACGTCCGCGACCCGGAAGAAGCGCATACCATTTTGAAAGAATTTGCCCTGCGGAATATTCCGGATGCTGTCATTAACAAACACCTGACGGGCGATTTGATTAAGTTCTACGGGGTGCGGGATTCCGGCTTTTTCTATTGGTTCTATCCCTCCGACATCCATCACAGCAAGTTCGGCTGGGAGCAGATTAACGGCACGGCGCGGGGTATCCCTTTCGACCCGACGGCTCTCGAAGCCTTGTGCGACCGTGCCGCCGGCGTATTGAACGTGCATATTTACGGCGGCGACTGCATCGTGTCGGAGGACGGCGACATACGGATTATTGACTTCAACGACTGGCCGAGCTTTGCCCCCTGCCGCGAGACGGCGGCGAAGCATATAGCGGAATGTATTTGGAACGTAACGGGCTTTGCCGAAAACAGATGAAAGAGAAGAAATTGGATCCCCGTTTGGTATCAACACTCAAATCGACGGATACGGAGGAGTTTATTGATATTTGGTTCTATCGCCCTGTCGGGTATCGACATGCTTTGATATTCAGGAAGCTGGGCGTGTCGCCCAATATGGTCACCGTTGCCTCTATCTTTATCGGTGTGGCGGCGGGGATTTTGTTTTACTTCGATGATTTACTGATGAACGTTGCCGGTATGGCATTGCTCGTTTGGGCGAACATCTATGACAGCACGGACGGGCAGCTGGCGCGTATGACGGGGAAGCAAAGCCCTGTCGGACGTATGTTGGACGGTGCATCGGGTGATTTATGGTTTATCAGCATTTATGCCGCCGTTTGCTTGCGGCTTATGCCCGAATGGAGCATTTGGATTTGGTGTCTGGCGGCTGTCACAGGCTTCTGCCACACCAAGCAGGCGGCGATGGCGGATTATTACAGGAATATCCATCTCCTTTTCCTCAAAGGGAAAGCGGGGAGCGAACTCTCCCATTCCGTTGCGGTAAAAGAAAATCTGGAAAAGCTGACGTGGCGGCATCACTTCGCCCGCAAAGCCTTTGAACGTCTCTACCTTAATTATACCGTCGGACAGGAAGCCCTTTCGCCGAAGTTTCAGGCGATGATGCGTGTCATACGGGAAAAGTACGACGGGGAAGCTCCCGACGGGTTTCGCCAAGCATTCCGCGTAAAGAGCCTTCCGCTGATGAAATACACCAATATGTTGTCGTTCAACACCCGTGTCATTGCCCTTTTCATCAGTCTTTTTATCAATATCCCCTGGCTTTACTTTGTTTTTGAACTGACGGTGCTAAATGGCATGTTCTTCTACATGGTTCGCACGCATGAGCGCATTTGCAAACAATTCACCCCTCAATTGGAGGCGCAAACTTTCGCGCAATGATTGACCTGCACAAAGTAAAAGGCATCCTCTTTGACTACGGCGGGACGATAGACAGCAACGGACTGCATTGGGCGGAGGTGATTTGGGAGGCATACGAGGCGTGCAGTGTCCCCGTCTCCCGCCAAGCCTTTCGCGAAGCGTATGTGCACGGCGAGCGGACGTTGGGAAAAAATCCCCTTGTGCAGCCCTGCCATACGTTTGCGGATATGTTGCGCATCAAATGCAGATTGCAGATTGATTGGCTGAAAGAGGCTTCGCTACTGTCTGCCGATACATCCGATGAGCTGCCCGACCGGCTGGCGGATTATTGTTATGCGTATGCAGGAAAGTGTATTGATGCGGCACGTCCCGTGTTGGAAGAATTGGCGGGGCGTTATCCGTTGGTATTGGTATCCAACTTCTACGGGAATATAGAAACGGTTTTGAAGGATTTCCGCTTGGAGCATCTTTTTGCCGCTGTCATCGAATCCGCCGTTGTCGGTATTCGCAAGCCTGACCCTGCGATCTTCGCACTCGGTGTAAAAGCTTTGGGATTGAAGCCCGAAGCCGTCGCTGTCATCGGCGATTCCTACGATAAAGATATTATCCCCTCTCGCCAAACGGGCTGTCAAACCGTATGGCTGAAAAACACCGGCTGGCTTCCCTGCAAAGGAGATGAAACGGCTGATGCCGTCATCACTGATTTTCTGGAATTGCGGAACATATTCAATTGAAAATGGCAAAGACAGCACACACCTTTGAAAGTATCTGCAAGGATATTACGGCGAAAAAGTTCAAGCCCGTCTATGTCCTGATGGGCGATGAGCCGTACTTCATGGATCAAATAACGGAACTGATTATCGAACATGCCCTCAGCGATACGGAAAGGGATTTCAACCAGACGGTCATGTACGGTGCAGACGCCGATGCCGCCAAAATATTGAACGCCGCCCGCCGCTTCCCGATGATGGCGGAACGGCAACTCGTCATTGTGCGCGAAGCCCAGCTGATACGGGACATCGAGTTGCTGTCCAACTATGCGAAAAAGCCGCAAGCGACAACCGTGCTGGTCATTAACTACAAATACAAGACCCTCGACCGCCGCCGAACCCTCGCCGCTGCCGTCGATGCCAACGGCATACTGTTTGAATCCCAAAAGGTGCCCGACTATAAAATGCCCGCCTTTATCACCTCTTTTCTGCAAGGGCGTTCCGTTACCATCGACCCGAAAGCCGCCCAGATGCTTGCCGATTTTCTCGGAAACGACCTGAGCCGTCTTGTCAAGGAATTGGACAAACTCAGCATTCTGCTGCCGGAAAACACCCCCAAGCGCATCACCCCCGAACTTGTCGAAAAGAACATCGGCATCAGCAAGGACTTCAACAACTTTGAACTGCTGAAAGCCGTAACTTCCAAAGACGTGCTCAAAGCCAACCGCATCGCGCAATACTTCGAGAAGAACCCGAAAAACAACCCGATACAAGCCACCCTCCCCGTCCTGTTCAATTACTTCTCCAACCTGCTGATATGCCATTACTCTACAGACCGCTCGGAAAGCGGACTGACCGCCGCATTGGGTCTCCGGAACCCTTATCAGGCAAAGGATTATATGGCAGGCTTGCGAAACTACACCGCCATGAAGGTATTCAACCTGATCAGCGACATCCGCACAACGGACGCACGCTCAAAAGGCGTGGAAAACACTTCCGCTACGGATGCCGACCTGCTGAAAGAACTTCTTTACAAGATGATGCACTGAACTGTGGGTAATCCGTATATCTTTGCGGGAAATTCTAAAGAAATAAGATGAAATTTAATGAATTACAACTTGAGGACGCTATACTTGACGGAATCGAGGCTATGAATTTTACTGAAACCACCCCCATACAGGAACTGACCATCCCTGTCATCCTTGAGGGAAGAGACATTATCGCATGTGCCCAAACGGGAACGGGGAAAACCGCCGCCTACGTCCTCCCCGTCATCAACGAACTGAGCAGGGGCGTCTGTCCCTCCGATGCCGTCAACGCCATCATCATGGCTCCCACCCGCGAGCTGGCGCAGCAAATCGACCAGCAAATCGAAGGCTTTTCCTATTACCTCCCCTCCGTCTCCGCTGTAGCCGTCTATGGCGGCACCGACGGCGTTGCCTGGGAACAGCAGAAGCGGGGCATGGAAATGGGTGCCGACATCGTGGTAGCCACACCGGGGCGGCTCTTGTCGCACATCAAGGTAGGAAGTGCCGACTTCTCCCGCCTCTCCTTTTTCATTCTGGACGAAGCCGACCGGATGCTTGACATGGGCTTCTTCGACGACATCCTCACCATTTACAAGAAAATCCCCCCCACCTGTCAGGTCATCATGTTTTCCGCCACCATGCCGCCCAAAATACGCACGCTGGCGCAGACCATTCTCAAAAAACCGGTGGAAGTGGAAGTGGCAGTCTCCCGCCCCCCCGACTCCATCGTACAGACCGCCTACATCTGCCACGCCAAAAAGAAAGTAGCCATCCTGCAAAAGCTGTTCAGCGAGAGCCAGCCGAAACGTGTCATCATCTTCTCCTCCTCCAAACTGCGGGTTAAAGAATTGGCTGGCGTACTGAAACGCATGGGCTTCAACGTTGCCGCCATGCACTCCGACCTTGACCAGCCTCAGCGGAACGAGGTAATGCACGACTTCAAGAACGGGCGTGTGGACATCCTTGTCGCCACCGACGTTGTCGCCCGCGGAATAGACATAACCGACATCAAACTGATCGTCAACTTCGACATCCCCCGCGACCCCGAAGACTATGTGCACCGCATCGGTCGCACGGCTCGCGGCACCGACAGCAGCGGTCTT
>LBCX01000417.1 GCA_001657575.1 Bacteroidales bacterium Barb4 | reverse complement strand
TTTCATTCTATTGTTCTGATTATTGGAAAAGTTACAGGGAATTTATCCCTGCGGAAAAACATTTGCAAACTAAAGCGGAGACATTTACCGTTGAGGGATACAACAGTAGAATCCGGCATTATTTGGCAAGGTTCAAGCGGAAAGGGAAATGTTACAGCAAAGCGGAACACATGATTGAAAAGTCTTTGAATTTATTGTTTTTAAAGCTCAATAATGAATTGACTATATTAAATTAACAATACCATATATATTTATCGTTCTTTCAGAACTCCCATGTTGATACCATTCCGTAAACCCCATATTCCGCATTCGCTGCATGTGGGGCTGAAATCGGGCGTTCTTTCAGAACTCCCATGTTGATACCATTCCGTAAACCCCACATTCCGCTTCGCTGCATGTGGGCTGAAATCGGGCGTTCTTTCAGAACTCCCACGTTGATACCATTCCGTAAACCCCACATTCCGCATTCGCTTCATGTGGGGCTGAAATCTCTTGTTCCTTCGGGACATCCTGCAAGCTGTAATTTCCAGCTCTTATGTCGAACTCACGTTAGTATAAGCGTAGAGACGCATAATTTTGCGTCTCTACTGTTTTGGGTTATGATAAACCGCAGTGTAGATGGAAGATATTACAGAGGGGAAGCAGGCAGGCAAGTCAATGTTTCCGCAGGACATAAGGCACATGTTCAGCCAATCTTCACCGGCACGGTATGGAGGCTGCTTGTAAGGGACAGGGGAAAGTTGGAAGCCCAAGCGGTTGTAGAAGGAGATTCGGCGGCGGGTCAGATTGTCGGTCGGCGGTTCAACTTCCAAGATGACGGAGGTCGGGCAGTTGCGGAGGAATTGTTGCAGGGCGGCGGTGCCGCTGCCGCTGTTTCGTTGGGAAGAGGCGATGGCGAAGTGTTCGATATAGGTGAAACCTTCCAGCTGCCATGTGGAGAGAAAGCCGGCACAGTTTTCTGCTTTTAAGAGGGCGTAAAGAGTAAAGCGAGGGGTATCTTTCAGTAAATTGAGGAGAAGAGGAAAGTCGCGCCGCTCCGTTTCGGGGAAGGAGAGGGTGTAGATGGTTTCTATCTCGGTCAGCAGAGGATCTGCCGTGCCGATGACGGGCTTGAGGGTAATGCTTTCCTTTTTCATGCGTTGTTTTTTACTTGATTGAACTACACAAAAAAGTATCCAAACAATTTGTATTATCCAAATTAAACATCTTCCTTTGCCCCTACGAAAAATGGTTCCTTGACCGAGTGGCTAGGTGCCGGTCTGCAAAACCGTTGACGGCGGTTCGAATCCGCCAGGAACCTCTGGTACAGTTGAAGGGATAGAAGTAAAATTCTATTCCTTCTTTTTTGGTAATTATATATCAGTTTACAGTATTTCGGGACGTGGTTTTGAGAACCCCTAACAGGGTTTGAAACCCTGTTAGGGGTTGTCTCAATTCCGAAGGAATGGGAGATTTCAGCCCCACATGGAGCGCAGCGGAATGTGGGGTAAACGTATAATACCGGTCGTTCTTTCAGAACTCCCTTGCCGGTGTCGTTCTATTGACCCCACATTCCGCTGCGCTTCATGTGGGGCTGAAATCCTGTATCCTTTCAGGATACCCCTGCTGATGTCATCCCCTTAACCCCACATTCTGCTGCGCTTCATGTGGGGCTGAAATCCTGTATCCTTTCAGGATACCCCTGCTGATGTCATCCCTTAACCCCACATTCCCCGACGTTTTACATCGGGCTGAAATCCTGTATCCTTTCAGG
>LBCX01000109.1 GCA_001657575.1 Bacteroidales bacterium Barb4 | reverse complement strand
TAGTTCTAAGGGAACTTAGTACTTTGTAGTCCGAAATCTATTTGCAGCGTATTCCGAAGGATACCTTTTGCAGATGCAAAGATGATGCTGTTAAATAATCTGTAATATACCATGTATATGGTATATTGACAGACAGAACAGAAAGGCACCCCTTTTACGCTTCTTTGTATTGATTTGTCGTACTGCGGAACTTGAATTTGCGATAATGCTTATTCCGACAACCTTATGCTTTCCCCTCGTTTTTCTCTACTTTTGTCGCTTGACAATGAAATGTTATTATAATGGTAATTAACAAATATGTGGTTATGAAGAGAATCAGTATGGCTTTTGCGCTGGCATTATCCGTTTCCGGCGCATTCGGGCAGGGGTATCAGTTTACGGAAACACTGCGGCTGCCAGCTACTCCGGTAAAGAATCAGGCATCCACAGGCACCTGCTGGTGCTTTGCCACCGTCTCTTTTCTGGAGTCTGAGCTTCTTCGCACGGGAAAAGGAGAATACGACCTCTCCGAAATGTTCCTCGTCAGGCAGAAATACATGAACCAGTTGCAGGACAACTACCTGCGCAACGGAAAAGGAAACATCGGGCAGGGAAGCCTTTCGCACACGGCAAAGAACGCCTTCAAACAAATCGGCATCGTCCCCGAAGAAGCCTATACGGGAATCAATTACGACTCCGAAAAGCATAACCACGGCGAACTGACCAAATTCCTTGCCGGAATAGCGGAAACAGCCGTCAAACTCAAAAAGCGCAGCCCTGAATACAACGAACTTGTCAACAGCCTCTTTGATATTTATTTAGGTACCATCCCCCAAACATTCAACTACAAGGGAAAAGAATACACTCCTCAAACCTTTGCCGCTTCATTGGGCTTGAAGATGGACGACTATATCGAACTGACCAGCTTCACACATCACCCCTACTATGCAAAATGCGAAATAGAAGTGCACGACAATTGGGAACATGAACTCATGTACAACATTCCGCTGGACGAATTGACGGGTGTCATGGATTACGCCCTGCAAAACGGCTACACCGTATGCTGGGATGGAGACATTAGCGAGAAAGGCTTTTCCTTCGTCAATGGCGTAGCCATCAACCCGGAAGTATCAAAAACGGACGACTATTCCACCACCGACCGCGCCCGCTTCGAGCAGATGAAAGAAAGCGAACGCTTGACAGAAGTATATAAATTTGAACAACCCTACCCCGAAATAAAAGTAACCCCTGAAATCCGTCAGGAAGGCTACGAATCCTTTGCAACCACCGATGACCACCTTATGCACATCACCGGCTTGTCCAAAGACCAGAACGGCACTCCCTATTACTTCACCAAAAACTCATGGGGCACCGAACGCAACACCTTCGGCGGCTACCTGAACATGTCCGACAGCTTCGTCCGTGCCAAAACCATTTTCATCATGGTGCATAAAGATGCTATTCCTAAAGCCCTTAAAAACAAGTTGGGTATCTAAACAACAAATAAAAAATGATCAGCAGCAACTATTCCCGCCTGTTTGAAGAAGCGACGAGAGCATATCATATAACAGACGATGTGGACGCCGTTATCAAGAACCCTTACGAGGAGGGAACCATTGAACACATCCTGTATCTGAAGAATTGGATAGATGCCGTCCAATGGCATTTGGAAGACATTATCCGCAATCCGCAAATCCGTCCCGAAGAAGCATTGATTATCAAACGGCGCATTGACCGTTCCAATCAGGAGCGTACCGATTTGGTAGAGCAGATAGACAGTTATTTCCTTGACACGTATAAGAATGTACAACCCTTGCCGGAAGCAACGATTAACACGGAAAGCCCCGCCTGGGCAATTGACCGCCTCTCTATCCTGATATTGAAAATCTACCACATGCGGCAGGAAGCGAACCGTCCGGATGCCGATACGGAACACAAAGAACGGTGCACCTCCAAACTGTCCGTACTTTTGGAACAGCAGAACGATTTATCCCTTGCCCTCGACCAGCTACTTGATGACATTGCGAAGGGACGCAAATACATGAAAGTGTACCGGCAAATGAAAATGTACAATGACCCCGCCTTGAACCCTGTCCTGTACGGGAAAAAATGAATTGAATGGCAAACATCCTGATCATACGGCTGTCGGCTATCGGCGACGTGGCAATGACCATCCCCGTCATCTATTCCGCAGCCGAGGCTTACCCCGCAGATACCTTCACCGTATTGACACAAGCATTCCTCCTGCCGCTGTTTGTCAACAAACCGCCGAATGTGCGAATCGTATCCTCCATTTCGGTAACGCACGGCTATGATAAAATTATCGACCTGCACAATGTAATCAGCAGCCGCATCATCCGTATCCTGTTCCGCCTGAAAAAGACACCGGTGTTTACCTTGGATAAAAACCGGAAAGCCCGCAAACGCCTGACTGCCCCGAAAGGAAAGGAATTGAAGCCGCTTACTTCCATGATTGACAATTACACGGCTGCCTTTCAAAAGGCGGGATTTCATTTTGCCTTATCCTTTACATCGGTATTTGCTTCCTGCCTTGCGGATTTACGAGAAATAGAAGATACAACCGGAAAGAAGTCGGGAAAATGGATAGGCATAGCCCCTTTTGCCAAACATAGCGGGAAAATCTATCCGCCGGCATATATGGAACAAATCGTGAAAAAACTGTCCAAGCGGGAGGATACAACCGTTTTCCTGTTCGGCGGACGGGGAGAAGAAGCGGCTGTTTTGGAACAATGGGCTTGCCGGCATCCAAGAGTAAAGAATATGGCGGGGCGTTATCCGTTGGCAAATGAGCTGGCGTTGATCAGCCGCCTTGACCTGCTGGTAAGCATGGATTCGGCAAACATGCACTTCGCCTCTTTGACAGCTACCCGCGTATTGTCCGTTTGGGGAGCGACTCATCCGTATGCCGGCTTTTACGGCTTCCGTCAAAACCCCAATGATGCCGTTCAACTGGATATGCCCTGCCGCCCCTGTTCCGCTTACGGCAATAAACCCTGCCTGCGCAAAGACCGGGCGTGCATGACACAACTGATGCCAAAAACGATTGTAGAAAAAATTCAAGGCATACTGGAAATATGAAAATAGAAATCCATCCGAAATACAATCAATTGGCAATGTTTATCCATTCCCTGCCCGAACAATTCGACCGGACGGGAACTGTTATATATGAAGGACGCAACGTTTTACGCAAATATTCGGTTGGCGGAATAAACTTGGTTGTTAAACGCTTTAAGAAACCTCATATCATCAACCGGTTTGTTTACGGAACATTCCGCTCGTCCAAAGCCTGCCGCTCCTACCAAAATGCCCTGATTTTGTTGGAAAAAGGAATACCCACCCCCTTCCCCGTTGCCTATGTTGAGGAGTATTGCTGGGGCTTTACCGATTCGTACTATGTATCGCTTGAATCCGTATCTGTCCGTGAGATGCGTGAATTCTGCACAAATCCGGACATCTGCGACCGCCGGTTTATTTTGGAATCTTTCGGCTTTTATACTGCCCGCCTGCATCAATTGGGAATCCTGCACCTTGATTATTCGGGAGGAAACATTCTGTTCAATACGGAAGGAAACAATGTTTTTTTTGAATTGGTGGACATCAATCGGATGCACTTCAAACAAGTAGGCGAAGAAGAGGGCTACCATAGCTTGCGCCGCCTATGGGTAACGGATGAAATATACAAGGAAATAGCCAAAGGCTATGCCCGTGGAAGAAACTTTGACGAAGCAACTGCCTGCCAACGAATTTTGCACTATAAAAATCAATTTATGCGCCGCCGAAAATAACCCGTCCTTTCTGCATGTCTCTTTTCTAGTCATCATATTTATAGCGGCTTCCCCGTTGTAAGCAGCATTAAGTCTGTGTTTCTTAAGTCTGAGTTTATCGGGTTGCTCCTTAATGATTTGCAATGCCCCAATGACCTCTGACCGGAGCAAGGAAATCCGTTATTATATCAGTGATGAAGAGGGTATGAAGGCAAGCTGTTTCAATGCGCCGGTCAGAGGGGATAGGGGCATTGAAAATCAATTGCACCGGCATTTGGATGTAACATTCAGGGAAGATGCCTGCAGGGCAGGGGAAGGGTATGCAGCTGAAAATCTCTCGACAATGAGGATACCTGCCTTGCAAATCATTAAGGAACAACCCGATAAACTTAGCCTTAAGAAACGAAGGCTTAATGCTGCTTACAACATTGAGTATTTGAAAAAACTGATTACTTAATTTCGGGCGTTTGCCCTGGCTTCCGCCTGAAACCTGACACCTTTTAAAAAAGTTTGCAGAGTTGACTTGCAAACTTTTATCCCGTGTTTCTTTTCAAGCTCATTCAGTACCGGATTTAAATTACGGCTGTGGTTTTCAATTAATTGAGGAAGTAAATCCTTAACCGGATCAAGCTTAATTTTCACCCTCCCCGCCCGGGATCTGTGCTCAGTGTCAGACGTTTGTCTCCACTTCGGGATGATTTCCGTGCAGTCAGTACGGAAGAAACGGTCTGCCTGCACAAATTTGTTATTTCCGCAATCTATATAATCCGATGACCTTTGTTTGAAAGCAGCAGGCAAAAACTACGCTCCCGCACCACCGAATTCAGACTTGTTTTATACAGATGTTTCAACTCTTGCCTTTCTTCTTCCGTAAGTCTGATAGGTCTCATATTTAATCGATTAATGCACAAATTTATGAATGGTATGCCGCATAAATCAAAAAGTTAAAATAAATATTATATAGTACTTAATAAATAATATAATTTTGAGAGCGGGACGTCGTGAGATGTCCCGCTCTCTGTTTATGGCACCCGTCCTGCCGATTATTCGCTATCATCCGTATCGCCGTCTTCGTCTTCGGCAGCATTGACCGACGCCAGATACTTCTTGATTTTGTCGGCAAGCGGCAGTTCTTTTTCATAGCGACGGAAGATACCCAGGTCATCTTTCTTATCTTCACATAATTCCAATATCGACCCGCAACCGGCGTTCCTGAATATCCGGCATACGGCTTCATCTTTGAGTATGTCCGAGTTCATCAGAGTGCCCAGCCTGTCCATTGCCAGATAGTTTATATCCAGCTTCTGCAATCCGAGCTGTTCCTTCAGTTTCTGACCTTCGGGCGTTGAGCTGTGGGTGAGGAAAAGGAATGTCCGTATCAGGATAATGCCGTCTGTGATGTCCGCCAGCAGATAGCCGGACTTTTGCCCGAAAGTGCGGTGTTCGATTAAGAGTTTGCCATTGGTGCTGTAAGTGTATTTTCCGGCAAGCACCGAATTGGCGGCATCATACTGATCCAATCCGGCCGATACCCCGCCGGTTCTTTCATTCAACCGGTTCAAGGCATGTTCCAATACATACACGGGGTGAGGCGTGTCGGCATGACTGCCCCGTATGCCGAACACGGACGGTTTGAGGGACAGCTCTTCAAACACACCCTTATCCTCATGCGCCTCGCCATCTTTTATACTGATATGGATCATGTCGTCCGTTCTCAAACGTACCATGCGCAGGGCAGAGCGCACCTCTCCCGATTTAAAGTTAAACTTCCTCTTTTCGGGCTTGCTGTTTGTAAGCGTAATCACCGGACGTTTCCATTGCTCGCTCTTGTTTCGGTATTCAAGCCCGACTTTCACCTTCAGCATGGAATGTTGCATCTCACTGAAATAGACCGAAGTGCTTGCACACAGAAACATCACTCTGTTATAATAGGCTTCTATCCGTTCTTGCATTCCTGCGAGAAAATCAAGGCAGGCTTTCCTGCCTTGAAGTTCCTCCATCATAGTATTCATGCACATTTCGAGTGGCATGACAACATGATAATAGTGGGCAAAACTTATCTCCGGCATCTTTTCGATAAAAGGCATTGTCCTTTCGGTAAGGCTCAAGTTGATAGACTCCAATATCATTTCCGGGAACTTCTCTCCGTAGAAACTCTTGTAGATAAACTGCTTCGTATTCACACCGACCGCCGACCCCCGCGAAATATAAAGACACTCCATCTTGCTCGGGCTGATCAAAGCGAACAGCTCCTCATCTATCAGCGAACAGATATGCTCCAGCTTGTGCATAAACTCTCTCTTCTTCTGCACCGCAATGACTTTCTGCCGTTCGGTATCGTTTTGTTTGCCTTTCTTTTTAGCCATGACGTTTACTTTGTTATAGAAGCAATTTGCACCCACCTCTAACAGGGTTTCAAACCCTGTTAGGGGTTAACACTCTGTTAAATACAGCGGCAAACTGCCCCGCCTGTTCTTTGCGGGAATAGCGGCGCAGGGCTTCTTTATCGACGGCAACGGCGGTATAGCCTTTTGCCTTCCATTCGGCATACAAGTGTTTGAGAAAGTCGCAGACTTCTTCTACGGTGACCGCCGCCAGCCCGGCGCGTGTTTCCTTTATGGCAGCAGCCAAATGGCTTTCATCGCTGCGCACACAGAGGATGGGCTTCTCTACGGATAAGGCTTCAAAAAACTTGGTGGTCATTACTCCTTTTGGTCCGTCGCCGGAGGATTTGTTAGTGAGAAGGAGGAGGACGGAACTGTTGTTCAGTATGTGAGGGATTTGTGCGGCGGGAACATAGCCCTTGAAACACATAGAGGGGAGGACTTGCTCCCTTTCCGCCTCCCGTCTGATGACTTTTTGCGAGGCATCGTCCACATACCAGTGGACTTGGCAGTCTGCGGGCGAGAGTACTCCCTCTTCGTGCAGGGTATGCAATGCCTTGAACAGCAGTTCGGGGTTTTGCATGGCTGTACTGAGCAGGCGACCGGTATAGGTGATGATGAATTGAGCAGTCGGCAGCTGTTCGGGATAGAAGAGTTCAGGGTCATAGCCGTTGTAGATTAGCTTGACACGGGGGTTAAACTGTTTTAAGGTCTCAACGTGCCAAGGGGAGACAGTTGTCACACAATCGGCTTGGCGAAGCGCACGGTTGCGGTCGCGCAGAATCTTTCGCTTAAACCAAGCGGCGAGCACTTTCCCTACACTGTCTGCCAAGGGAATGGAATGGGCGATATATTCGTTCCCTGCGTATTGTTCGATAATATCCCGAAGGTCAACAACCAAAGGTATGTTGTGCTTGCGGGCTGTCCGCCGCGCGGCAGTCAGAGGAAATGTGCGGAACGTGCTGCACAGTATCACATCAAAGGATTGTTCGCGCAACAGCCGCTTTGCCTCCTTATATATACGGCGGTCTTTATACCCGAAGAAAGAGTCAAGCAGGAACGTAAAAAACCATTGGAGCTTCCGCGCGTACTTTCCCTTGGCGGTATAGAAATTAACGGAGGTAACCGGCACGGAACCTTTCAGGAAAGCAAAAGCATGTCCGTCATCCACAGCCTCAACCAGCACCGCCGGCTCCCAGCCGTAAGCAAGGAGATATTTGCATAAATAACCCATGCGCGGGCCGAATGCAGGCGGGAACAGGTCGCAGATGATTAATACTTTCTTCATGCACACGGAGGCATATCCTTTACCGGTATCTTATCTATCCTCTTCCGATGCCGTCCTTCGGCGAAGGGCGTAACAAGGAACATCTCAACGATACGGGCAGCCTCTTCATGGCTGATAAACCGTCCGGGAAGGACAAGCACGTTGGCATCATTATGGCTGCGCGACAGTTCCGCAATCCTTTCTTGCCAGCATTGCGCTGCCCGTATCCCCTGATGTTTGTTGAGTGTGATGCTGATGCCGCAACCCGTGCCGCAGACGGCGATACCCGGACAGACCTCCCCGCTCTCTACGGCAAGAGCGAGCCGGTGACCATAGTCCGGATAGTCGCAAGTCTCCGGCGTATATGTCCCGAAGTCCTTATAGCGTATCCCCTGTTGATCGAGCCATTGCTTGACAAACTCCTTCATCTCGAAGCCGGCATGATCGCTGCACAAACCTATGGTGCTCATTTTGCAAGCAGCTCTTTGACTTGTTTATATACGTTCCGACCCGTGAAGCCCAACTTCTCGTCCAACACCTTGTAGGGTGCCGAGAAGCCGAACGATTCCAAGCCCCACACCTTGCCGTTTGTCCCGACCAAGCCTTCCAGATTGACAGGCAACCCGGCGGTAAGCCCGAACACCTTGCTTCCTGCGGGAATAACCGACTCCTGATAGGTTTTACTCTGACTGCGGAACAAGCCTTCCGACGGCACCGACACGATGCGCACCTTCACGCCGTCCGCACGAAGCAACGCCGCCCCTTCCGCCAAAGTCGCTACTTCCGACCCGGAAGCCACTAAAACAACCTCAGGCGAAGCATCTTCTTCCACAATGTAAGCCCCCTGCCTTGCCTGCAAAGCCTCTTCGTAACGGCTCCCTTTGGCAGGCAGGTCGGCAACGTTCTGACGGGAAAGAATTAAACCCGTTGGTGTTGTCGTGTTCTCCATCGCCATCTTCCACGCCACCGTTGTCTCCGTCACATCGGCGGGACGAAGCACAAGCATGGAGTTATGCCCCTTGTGATTCTTCAATTTCTCCATCAGGCGAATCTGCGCTTCCTGTTCCACCGGCTCATGCGTAGGCCCGTCTTCCCCCACGCGGAAGGCATCGTGTGACCAGATAAACTTCAACGGCTGTTCCATCAACGCCGCCATGCGCACGACGGGTTTCATATAATCGGAGAACACGAAGAACGTACCGCAAGCGGCAATCACCCCGCCGTGCAGGCACATACCCAGACAGGCACAAGCCATTGTCAGTTCCGATACGCCCGCTTGGAAAAACGCCCCGCTGAAGTCCCCCTTCGTAAAGGCATGGGTCTTTTTCAGGAAGCCGTCCGTCTTGTCGGAATTGGACAAGTCGGCAGAGGCGCAAATCATATTCTCGATGTTGGAAGCCAATACGCTCAATACGGTAGCCGAAGCGGCGCGGGTCGATTGATTGGCTTTCTGCTCAATCGCTTCCCAATTGATAGCGGGAGCCTCGCCGGCAAACCATTTCGCCATCTTTGCCGCCTCCTTCGGAAAGAATATTGCCCACGCATTCCGCGCGGCATGGCGTTCGGCAACAATCCCTTCCAGCTCCTTCGCCCGTTTGGCATACAACGCTGCCACATCGGGGAAAATCACAAAGGGCTGCACCGGATCGCCTCCCAAATGCTTCACCGTCTCCGCAAAGGAAGCACCGGCGGCGGACAGCGGTTGCCCGTGCGTGGACACCTTGT
>LBCX01000416.1 GCA_001657575.1 Bacteroidales bacterium Barb4 | reverse complement strand
GAAATATCGTTTTACATTTGCTGACCCGTCGAACCGCGTCTGTGAGGCTTTCGCATTCAACGCCGCCTGCACAGCCTTGCTTATGGGCTTAACGGAGTCCGCCGTATTGTCCACATTCTTCAATCCTACGCTGCTTGCGTCGAGGGTAACATTCCCCGACAATCGCTTTCCCGCTACCATAATAGCCGTATCTACTTTGGCATTCAGTCTGTCGGGCAACCCCTTTATCGTAAACGTGCCGTCCGTATTTATAACCCCGTGAAGCGGCGACTCCGAACCCCTGACCAAGCCTGCGGCTGTATCGTTTGCCAAGCCTATGGCTTTGGGATTGATAGAAAACCACGTTTGAGCAGTCAGTACTTGAAGTGCCGACTGTAAAATCAAAATGAATAATAGTTTAGCTTTCATTATATTTAATTCTTCATTGATTGTTTTAGGTGTCATTGATTATTCAACCCTCTTGTAAAAGTGTGTTACGGAACTTGGGGGCAATTCTGATGCAACGCTTGTTTCTCCTGAAATCTCGGAACGCGTGTAGTCATAGGTTTTGCCGTCTGACTTGGCAAGCAAAATAGTAATACCCGAATCATAAAGTTCATGTATCCCTTCATGCCCGACAACTTCTCCCTTGTCATTGTATATTAAAGCTCCCATACCTGCACTTGCTCCATCGTCCATCCCGTTATTATGATGGGTTAAAAACCCTTGTACGCCGTCCAAATCAAGCCCAAATCCCCATTTATGCGTGTGACTGTTACTGCCAATAAGAGAACCCGCCGCGTTTGCACCCGCTCCGTACAGAAATCTATCGGCAATCTCAACCCATTTGGTTTGTATGTTAAAGTGCTCCGCAAAATAAGTACCGACTTCATCGGCGTTTTTTAAGCTGTCGGTTATGTAGTATGCGCCTACTGCATATATATCGCCCGCTATCTCGCTTTTCAGGGCTTTCAATATCATGAAGTCTTCCTTTCTTAGAAACCCGTCATGGGTGCTGTCAGCCCGTTGAATGTTATTGAAAGTAGGCTTTTGTTCTTTCACAAGGGTAATCCCGAAATCAGTATTTCTGTATAGCCAACCATGGTCATAACTTAGAATCAAGGTATTTACCGTTCTGCCCTTTTCAAAATAGAATTTATCCCTCCCCGACGGCATGGAATTTACACTGTAAAGGGTCATCGTATCGTTTCCTTCATACAGCACTCCGCAATACGCTTCGTCACTGCCGTCGTAGTTCCATTTGTTACTGCATGTAAAGAAATACTCCCTGCCCGTAAATCCTGATTCTCCCCGCTTAAATATTTGGACGCCGGGAGAAACCATAATATTATTAGCCGGCTGTATATCGCCGTTTTTGTCTAAATACTTCTCGTCCATTACGTAGCCTGTCGATGAAAAAGTTATGCTGTCCCTGAATATGCTGTCTCTCACATATCCTGTTTCATGGACAAACCTTTGAAAGCCCCCCGTACTGTCCACCTTGTGTATGGCATCCCAAAGCTCATCAATGTCATCGGATAATTCTTCAACGGACATTTCGCCGTCTTCCTTGATGTGGATGTTGTACTCAATGTTGCCTACACCTTTTTCGTTTTTCTTGTTGGATATTCTCGTGCCCCGCACCAAACCAAGAACACTATCTGTTGCCATTGTTACCGCGCCGCCGCCACCACCGCCTGAAAATTTTACAAAGTCTTCCTTTCTTAGCAACCCGTCATGGACGCTGTCAGCCCGTTGAATGTTATTGAAAGTAGGCTT
>LBCX01000108.1 GCA_001657575.1 Bacteroidales bacterium Barb4 | reverse complement strand
ACATCCGTATTTTGTAAGTGTTGAAGTTGCTTATAAATGAAACAGCAGTCCGTATGTGAGTCCTTGTCGCAAACGGGGCAGAGCAACCTGTACAGCATATATAACTGATGTTACGCAGAAGTCCCGAAGGGACGGGAGATTTCAGCCCCACATGCAGCAAAGCGGAATGTGGGGTTTAGAGGTAATGCCGTCAGGATAGCTCTGAAAGAACGATACAAATACAAAATGCAACATATAATATTCGGTCGTTCTTTCAGAACTTATTGGTAATCGTTCTATTGACCCCACATTCCGCTACGCTGCATGTGGGGCTGAAATCCGGCATTCCTTCGGAATTTGCGTAACATCAGTTATAAACTAACTCGCATCATATAATTGGCATATAACAAATAAATTGATATGAAAAAGATTGGAAAAATCACCCTCCTTGTGTTGATTGCGGCGGCGGTGATCGGCACGTTCTACTTCCTCTGGCAGAAGTCGCGACCGGTGATTACGGTCTATGAACTGGTTTCTCCTGCGACAGACTCCATACAGACAAAGACGGTGGCGACGGGCAAGGTGGAGCCGCGCTATGAGGTGCTCATCAAGCCGCAGATGTCGGGTATCATTTCCGAAGTACTCAAAGAGGCGGGGCAGATGGTGAAGGAAGGGGAGATTATTGCCCGTATCAAGGTGATTCCAGAAATGGTGCAGTTGAGCAGTGCCGAGTCGCGGGTGCGCATTGCAGAGATTAATCTGGAACAGATTACGGCTTCCTTCAAGCGCGATGAAGAGTTGCACAAGCAGGGAGTGATTGCCCGTGAAGAGTTTGAAATGTCTTCTTCCAATTATAAAAAGGCGAAAGAGGAAACGGAGAATGCCAAAGATGCGCTGGAGATTATCCGTGAGGGCATCTCCCGCCGCTCCACAACGGCGAGTACGACACAGGTGCGTTCCACGATTAACGGCATGATTCTGGATGTGCCCGTGAAGGTGGGGAACTCTGTGATCCAATCCAATACGTTCAATGACGGGACGACCATTGCTTCCGTTGCCGATATGGGCAACATGATTTTCAGGGGGAATGTGGATGAAACGGAGGTGGGGCGCATCCGCGAGGGTATGCCTATCAAGCTGATTGTCGGGGCGATGGAAAGCCGCACCTTTGAGGCTACACTGGAATATGTATCCCCGAAGGGGACGCTGGACAACGGTGCCGTCGTCTTTGAAATCAAGGCTGCCGTCAGTATTCCCGAAGATGCTTTTATCCGCGCCGGATACAGTGCGAATGCGGAGATTGTGCTGAAAGAAGCCGACAATGTGCTGACCCTTCCGGAAAGCTGTGTGGAGTTTAGCAATGATTCTGCTTTCGTGCAACTGCTCAAGGAGGAGAAGCCGCAGCAGGTGTTTGAGAAGCACCCTGTCAAGACGGGACTTTCCGACGGCATCAAGATTGAGATTACGCAGGGGCTGACCGCCGCCGACCGCGTGCGCGGTGCTGCCATTGACCCCAAGGCAAAAGCAATAGCAACGGACAAACAATAAACGAAAAGAGATGAACAGACCGTCAGACAAGATGAAATACATAGCCGTATCGCTGATACTGCTTGTCGCTGCCCCACTACGGGCACAGACCGCAACACAATGGACACTGGAAGAGTGTATCCGCTACGCCATCGAACATAATATCACTCTGAAACAGGGCGAACAGGCGGAAGAAGCCCGCAGAACAGATCTCAACACCAGCCGCCACAGCTGGCTGCCCGACCTGAATGCCGGCGTGAGCCAAAACTTCGACTTCGGTCGCTCTCCCTCCAAGACGGGCGTGATTGTGGATCAAAACTCTGCCAACTCCTCTTTCTCCTTGCAGTTGAACATGCCCCTCTTCGACGGTTTCCGGACAGCGAACGACATTGCCGCCCGCCGCTTGGACTTGCTCGCCGCTACGGAGAACCTGAGCAAGGCGAAGGAAGATCTTGCCGTCGGCGTGGCTTCCTATTATCTGCAAGTGCTTTACAACAAGGAACTGCTCGGCATCGCTGAATTGCAGGCATCGCTGACTGCCGAACAGGTGAAAAAGACTGAGTCACTGGTGCAGGCAGGCAAAGTCCCCCTCTCACAGCTCTACGACATGAAGGCACAGCTGGCACGCGATGAGGTGTCGCTTGTCGAAGCCCGCAACAACGTCAGCCTTGCCCTCCTTGACCTTGCGCAAAGCCTCGAACTGGAACGCAGCGGCGACTTTGACATCCCCGTGCCCGTCGTCCCCGATGTCGTGGAGGCATACATGACAAGCATCGTCCCCCCCGACCATATCTACGATCAGGCCGTTGCCTTCAAACCCCAAATCAAGGAACAGGAATATCTCCTGCAAAGCCAGCAGAAGACACTCAAAATTGCCCAGTCCGGCTATTACCCCAAGCTGAACCTGAACGCCAGCTACAGCAACGGTTACTACAGCTACTCCGGCGAGAACGCCGCATCCAACACTCCCTTCGGCGATCAGCTCAGGCAGAACGAGCGCAAGACCATCGGAAACACTCCCTTCGGTGAGCAGCTCAAACAGAACGAGCGCAAGACCATCGGGCTGAGCCTGAGTATCCCGATATTCAACCGTTTCCAAGTGCGCAACAGCGTCCGCTCCGCCCGCATCAACATCCGCAACCGCGAACTGATGATGGAAAACACCAAGAAAGCCCTCTACAAGGAGATACAGCAGGCTTATTACAGTGCGACCGCCTCCCAAGAGTCCTATATCGCCTCCGGCAAATCCGTTGCCGCCGGTAAGGAAGCCTTCACTTACGCCGAAGAACGCTACGGCAACGGCAAAAGCACTGTCTTCGAGTATGGCGAAGCCAAGACCAAGTACGCCCGCAGCCTCGCCGAACAGACGCAAGCCAAATACAACTTCATCTTCCGCGCGAAAATACTGGACTTCTACAAGGGGATGCCGATACAACTGTGATTGCAGGGCAACCGCTTTCTTACATCAAACGCATATTACCATTAAAAGAATAAACAAAATTGATTAAGTATTTATGAAGAGAGACACCGTTATTTTTGATATTATCAAGGAGGAGAGGCAACGCCAGCTGAAAGGCATTGAGCTGATTGCCTCCGAAAACTTCGTTAGCGACCAGGTCATGGAGGCTATGGGCAGTGTGCTGACCAACAAATACGCCGAAGGGTATCCCGGAAAGCGATACTACGGCGGATGCGAAGTGGTTGACCAAAGCGAGACCATCGCCATTGAGCGGCTGAAGACGCTTTTCAATGCCGAGTGGGTGAACGTGCAGCCGCATTCCGGTGCGCAAGCCAACGCTGCAGTGTTTTTGGCGGTAATGAATCCGGGCGATACCTTTCTGGGGTTGAACTTGTCGCACGGCGGGCACCTGTCGCACGGCTCGCCCGTCAACAGCTCCGGTCTCCTTTACAGGGCGACAGCGTATAATGTGAGCGAGGAGACGGGACGGGTGGACTATGACCAGATGGAGGCGGTGGCTCTCCGTGAAAAGCCCAAAGTGATTGTCGGCGGCGGTTCCGCCTACTCCCGCGAATGGGATTACAGGCGGATGCGGGAAATAGCCGACAGCGTCGGGGCTGTCCTGATGATAGACATGGCGCACCCTGCGGGGCTGATTGCCGCGGGACTGCTGGACAATCCGCTGAAACATGCCCACATCGTGACTTCCACGACTCATAAAACCCTGCGCGGCCCGCGCGGCGGCATCATCCTTTTGGGCAAGGACTTTGAAAACCCCTGGGGAAAGAAAACGCCGAAGGGGGAAATCAAACGGATGTCCCAGCTTTTGGATTCCGCCGTCTTCCCCGGCATTCAGGGCGGCCCGCTGGAGCATGTCATTGCCGCAAAAGCCGTTTCCTTCGGCGAGGCGTTGGAGCCGGAATACAAGACCTATCAGGCTCAGGTGAAAACCAATGCCGCCGCCCTTGCACAAGCCTTTGCGGACAAGGGCTACAAGATTATTTCCGGCGGCACGGACAATCACAGTATGCTGATTGACCTGCGCACCAAGTTCCCCGACCTCACGGGCAAAGTTGCCGAAAAGGCATTGGTGGCTGCCGACATCGCGGTAAACAAGAACATGGTTCCCTTCGACAGCCGTTCCCCTTTCCTGACTTCCGGCATCCGTGTCGGCACGCCTGCCGTCACCACGCGCGGGGCAAAGGCTGCGCTGATGGAGGAAATCGCGGAACTGACGGATACGGTGCTGACTTCCCCCGAATGCGACAAGACGATTGCCTCGGTACGCGAAAAGGTAAACAGCATTATGAAGGAATATCCGCTGTTTGCGTGGTAAAATCCTCCTGAGAGCCGCAAGGGACAAAAGATTTCAGCCTCACATGCAGCGTAGCGGAATGTGGGGTTATATGTAGAGACGCAAAATCTTGCGTCTCTACTTTATGAAGAGTAACAATTAAGGGATATATCATAATTACTCATGCGGAGAGAGGGCAGGGGGAGAGGTTATGATAAAGTGAAAATAGCATTAATAGTAACAGGAAAAACAGATGCCGCTTATTTCACCGCCGGCATTGAGGAGTATAAGAACCGGCTGGTTCATTATATCCCCTTTGAGATGATATGCGTTCCGGACATAAAGAATACCAAAAGCCTGTCCGAATCCCAACAAAAAGAAAAGGAAGGGGAATTGATACTCAAAGCTCTTTGCCCCGGCGATTATCTTGTCTTATTGGACGAGTGCGGGAAGGAATATACCTCCGTGCAGTTTGCTTCCCTTATCGAAAAGAAAATGCAGACTGTTTCCAAACGTTTGGTCTTTGTCGTCGGCGGTGCTTACGGCTTTAGCAAGGCTGTTTATCAAGCCGCCGCCGAGCAGTTGTCCCTTTCCAAAATGACTTTCTCCCATCAGATGATCCGCCTTCTCTTCCTCGAACAGCTTTACAGGGCAATGACGATACTGCATAATGAGCCGTATCATCACGGGTAGGAATACGTACATTTGCCGCGCTTAAAAAAAGGAATATGTATGGAATACCTGAGTTTCTTTATCGACTTCTTCCTTCACTTGGATGTGCATCTGGCGAATTTGGTCAACCAATACGATGTATGGGTGTACGGCGTTCTGTTCGTCATTATCTTTTGTGAAACGGGCTTGGTGGTCACGCCCTTTTTGCCGGGGGATTCGCTGCTGTTCGTGGCGGGCACTTTGGCGGCACTTCCGAACAACGGCTTGAATGTCCACCTGCTCGTGGCGTTGATTATTGTGGCAGCTGTCTTGGGTGATGCTATGAACTACCTTGTCGGGCGGTTCTTCGGGCAGAAACTGTTTGCCAATCCCAATTCAAAAGTATTCCGCAAGAGCTATCTGGACAAGACCCATGCGTTCTACGAGAAGCACGGCGGCAAGACGATCATACTTGCCCGTTTCGTGCCGATTGTCCGCACTTTTGCGCCCTTTGTGGGCGGTATGGGGCGGATGACGTATCGCCGCTTTGCTTCGTTCAATGTGATTGGCGGGATTGCGTGGGCTTCAGCGTTTATCTATGCAGGGTATTTCTTCGGTGGGCTGGAGTTTGTCAGGAAAAACCTGCAAGTGCTTGTGGTGGTCATCATTTTCGTGTCCGTCCTGCCGGGTGTGATAGAAGTGTGGCGCAATAGGCGGAAGTGAGCCTGTCAGCGTGACACACGTCCCGACCCGTCCCCGTGCATCAGCTTTTCAACCTCGTCTGCCGTTACCTGATTGTAATCGCCGTAGATGGTGTGTTTCAGACAGGAAGCGGCGGCGGCAAAGTCCAACGCCTTTTGATTGTCCGACGGGAAGGCAATCAGCCCGTAAATCAACCCGCCCATAAAGGAGTCGCCGCCGCCCACACGGTCAACGATATGCGTAATGTCGTAGCGGCGGGATTGGTAGAGCGTGCCATCGGCATAGAGTACGCCGCCCCACGTATTATGGTTGGCGTTTACGGCACCGCGCAGGGTGATGATGATTTTCTTTGCCCGCGGAAAGCGTTTCTGCATTTGTACGCATACGGATTCAAACTCGGCGGCGTTCACCTCGCCCTGCGTAGCGGCGGCATCGAACCCTTCCGGCTGTATGCCGAACACCTTTTCGCAGTCCTCTTCATTACCCAAAATCACATCGCAACAGTCCGTCAGTTCGGGCATCACCTCCGAAGCGGTCTTGCCGTACTTCCAAAGGTTCTTGCGGAAGTTAAGGTCGCAACTAACGGTTACGCCCAGCTTGTTTGCCATGCGGACAGCTTCCAGACATACATCGGCGGCACCCTGCGACACGGCAGGCGTGATGCCCGTCCAGTGAAACCACTTCGCACCCTTGAACACTTCGTCCCAGTTGATCATTCCCGGCTTGATTTGGGCGAGGGAGGAGTGAGCGCGGTCGTACACCACCTTGCTTGCGCGGGCTACGGCACCGGTCTCCAGAAAGTAAATACCCAGACGGCTGCCGCCATAGACAATGTGTTCCGTCCCTACATTATACTTATGCAAGTCCGACACGCAGGCGCGGGCAATGTCATTCTCCGGCAGACGGGTGACAAACTGCACCAGCAATCCGTAGTTCGCCAGTGACACCGCCACGTTCGCCTCGCCTCCTCCGAAGGAAGCGTTAAACTGTTGCACCTGATTGAAACGGAGATAATCCGGCGTAGCCAGACGTAACATAATCTCTCCGAAGGTTACTATTTTCTGATCCATATTTGTTGTTGTTAAGTAGTTAATAGTTGGGAGTTAGTAGTTAGAAATTGATGCTATGCAAATTCCGAAGGAATGAGAGATTTCAGCCCCACATGCAGCGAAGCGGAATGTGGGGTTTAGAGGACGGTTTCGGCAAGGGTATCCTGAAAGGATGACAGAATGTTATGTTGTATTGTTTATCATTGTTTGTATTTGTATCATCCTTTCAGGACTTCCTTTGGTCGCCCTGTCCGTAAATCCCACATTCCGCTACGCTCTATGTAGGGCTGAAATCTCTTGCCCCTTCGGGGCATCTGCATAACATTGGTTATTTATAGAAATTCTTTTGAAAGGCAGAGAACTCTCCGCCTTTTTTGCATATAAGCCGATGCCATACGGCAGACAAAAAGCCGCATCCGTACCCAATAAGCTGTATATAAGAAGAAGGAATGGAGAGAATACCGACAGGCAGGCTTTTATTCCGGATGGCGGAATCGGTACAAACGATAACCGCGTACAGCAACAACGGTGTCAAACTCCATACGCAAAAAACGCTTCCTGCCAAAAGGAGCAGAACGCCCAAAGTAAACGCCGCCGGCAGCAAATGAACAAGTTTCAGCGATTCCGGATGTTTCATAAACAGATTAATACGCGCAATCCCCGAATTATACACCTGCTTATAGAACTTTCTCCAGTCGGTGCGGCGTTTATGATATACCCAAGCGGAAGGGAAGAGGCTGACTTTATACCCTGCCTTGTAAATGCGGATGCTAAAATCAATATCTTCCCCAAAACGCATCTTGGAAAAGCCCCCAAGTTCCTCAAACACACTTCGCCGTATGCCCATATTGAAGCTGCGGGGATAGAATTTATCCAGCTTCTTTCCGCCTCCCCTGATGCCTCCCGTTGTAAAGAAAGAAGTCATGGAGTAATTGATGGCTTTCTGAATGTTTGTGAAACTGTCGGAAGCCTTGTCGGGCCCGCCAAACGCATCGGCATTGGTCGCTTGTATTTCTTTGCAGAGGGATTTGATGTAATCGGGAGGCAGGATGCAGTCGGAGTCCAAGACAATCAGATACTCCCCGCCGGCTTTCGCCGCTCCGTAGTTTCGTGCCAATCCGGGACCTCTGTTGGGAATGTAATAATAGGTTACAGGCAGTTTATTCGAATAGGCTTTTACGATGTCCTCACACTTTACATCAGAGCCATCCTCTACGATAATAACCTCAAAGTCAGCCGCCGTTTGAGCGGTCAGACTGTCAAGAAGTTCTTTTACTTCGCCGGGACGATTATATACGGGGATAATGAGGGAGAGATACATGGACTTTTTCCGAAAATTGTCCGGCAAAAGTAAGTAAATCAGGCTCATTTGAACACATAAATCAAACTCGAATAATTACCGTCCTTCCCTGCTTTGTGATTGGATAAATACCCGTGCCGAAATCCGTTAAAGAACGCCTTTAGCTTGCCACTCCCTTTCAGCCCTTCGCTCAACATACTTATGTAGAAAGCATCAAACTTCATCGGAATGATTGCCGCTACTTTCATCCGATGTTTTTCAGCCAACAACCGGATGGATTCCGGAGAGAAATGGGATAAATGACGGGGAACATCGTATGCCGCCCAATATTCCCTGTAATATACGGCATCCGCACTAAGCGGGTTGGGAAGGGCAAGAATTAAAGTTCCCCCTTCCGGTTTCAGCAGATGTTTTAATTGCAGGAAGGAAGCATTGACATCATACAGATGCTCAAAAACATGCCATAGAGTGATTACATCAAAGCGTTTCCCCGTTTCTTCCAGTGCGGCGATTGACGGAAAAAGCGGCTGTCCGATACGTCCCTCTGCCACTGCCCGTGCCGAATTGCTCAACTCCACCCCTTCAATCTGCCATCCGTTTTGCCGGCAGACGGACAGGAAATAACCCGTCCCGCATCCGACATCCAGCAAGCTGCCCCTGACAGCGGCAAAGCGGCTGACAACAGCCAACTTGTCTTTCGTATTCCTCTTTCGGACAATATGGTATAGCCTGTTGACTATGCCTTTTTTTGTGTCCGAATGGGAAATATATTCTTCCGACAGATAATAATTTCCGATGTCCTGCGGAGCAGGCTGGGGGAGGGTGGCGGCATACCGGCACTTTTCGCAGGTATATATGCCGAAACTTTCTTTACTTACCGTGTAATCCTTACATTGAAAGGGAGATACGCTTGTTGTATTTCCGCATACCGGACATTGGAATGACTTCATTGCTTCTTCTTTTTATAGTATTTGACATAGTTCTCCAAGAACTCTGTCAAAGGGAAAATCAAAGAAGAAAGTGTTATGGGGGAGAAAACAGGCAGGATAGCAGGGAACGGTCGTTCCGCATGAGGCGGAAGCCTCGTTCCGCATGAGGCGGAAGCCTCGTTCCACATGAGGCGGAAGCCCCGTTCCACATGAGGCGGAAGCCCCGTTCCACATGAGGCGGAAGCCCCGTTCCACATGAGGTGGAA
>LBCX01000415.1 GCA_001657575.1 Bacteroidales bacterium Barb4 | reverse complement strand
TACGTAACACAAAACACCACATTCCACCCTTAGTTATTTGGCAAAAAGTTACTGTTTCCCTACTACCTCCTGTCAAATTGCAACATTCCTCCCATACTCATTCTGTCAAAATATCTCTCCATCGTACTACGCCTCCTGACAATTTGTCGCTTTTCCGGTACCTTTCTATTGCTTGCCTATTACGATCCTATTACTTGCCTATTACAAAAAAGTACTTTTTCTTTGCCTCTGCTTTCCGAAAAACTATACCGTTCATACTCCGCTGTTTCTTACTCTTCTGCCGTTTCTCCCGTTTGGCGCACAAATCAATGCCGCGTAAATAATAAGGAATAGTTTAGAAGCTAAATAGATAGTTTAGGTCTTGCCGGAATAGTTGTGTCATTTTAGCTATTGAACAGGTATGGAATATGAATATCGAAGAAGTGCGGATTTATAGCCTGTCGCTAAAGAATACTACGGAATCTTTTCCGTTTGACGATGTTTCACTGGTATTTAAGGTGGAAAACAAGATGTACTTGCTACTCTCACTGGATGCGGAAGAGCCGAACATTGCTGTGAAATGTGACCCGGAGGCGGCTACGGAGTTGCGTGAACGCTACGCCGCTGTCTGTCCGGCTTACCATTTCAACAAGAAGCATTGGAATACGATTTATCTGGAATCGGATATGCCGGACACGGAAATAAAAGAACAGATACATCATTCTTACCGTCAAGTGATTGCCAAACTGCCCAAAAAGATACGGGATGCTTACGAAAGAGAATAAAGGAAAAGAGGGAAAGGACGGATACATTCCGCAAATCATCTGCCTTCCCGAAACCACTTCCACCAACGCTGCCTTGCGTGAACATGCTTATCCCGAAGAAACGGTGATTTGGGCGGATTATCAGTCCGCAGGTCGCGGACAGACGGGTACCGGCTGGGAATCAGAACCAAACAAGAACCTGACCTTCAGTATCGTGCTTTACCCCCATACCATCCCCGCTGACAGCTGGTTCCTTCTCTCTCAAATCTCCGCCTTGAGCGTGAAAGAGGCATTAGACCGGTACACGGGCGGCATAACCGTCAAATGGCCGAACGACATCTATTGGAACGACCGCAAGATCTGCGGCATATTAATAGAGAACGACCTCTCCGGTTCCGTCCTCTCCCGTTCCATCGTCGGCATGGGAGTGAACATCAATCAGACAATCTTTACCGGCAATGCACCCAACCCTGTTTCCCTTGCCCAAATCACCGGCTACACCTGCGACAGGGAGGCAATCCTTCACAGTATCCTCTGTTGCTTTCACCGTAACTTTCTTTTACTGCTGCAACGCAAATTTGACATCATCCGCATCGCCTATCGTTCTGCCCTCTACCGGAACGAAGGTTTCCACTCTTACAAGGATGCCTCCGGCTCTTTTGAAGCCGCCATTGAAGCCACAGAACCGTCCGGCCGGCTTCTCCTCCGCCTTCATGACGGCAGTATAAGGTCGTATGCGTTCAAAGAAGTAATGTTTCTTCTCCCGTCCGTGCCCCTTTCATAATCTTCCCTCGAATAAAATACATCTTTCAACCTGTTGAATATCAGCACTTATGTATCTTTCTTTCATTTTTTTCAAAAAAACATGCTAAAAGGTTTGGAGTGGTATGTTCAGGGTCTATCTTTGCACCCGCAATAACGGAAAGGGGTTGAGGCTGTCTGAAAGGGCAACCGGAAAGCCAAAAAGGGATTAAGAAGTCCTTGTGTAATTGCAAAAACGAGTTCTTTGAAATACTTACATATCAACAAGTAGTACAAGAAAAAACGTAGA
>LBCX01000414.1 GCA_001657575.1 Bacteroidales bacterium Barb4 | reverse complement strand
CATGGAGCGGAGCGGAATGTGGGGTTAAAAATGGCATTGTCAGGAAAGTTCTGAAAGAACGACCGAATATATATTGCATTTTGTATTGTTCTTTCAGAACTCCATCGGGTCGTCCTTTCCGTAAACCCCACATTCCGCTTCGCTCCATGTGGGGCTGAAATCTCCTGTCCCTTCGGGACATCCTGCAAGCCGTAATTACAGGTTCTCATATCGAACTCGCTTTTAAAAAACAAGCCAAATAAAGCCGGTTTTTCCGACACTGCCAAAATTTTCCCCGAATAGTTTGCAGGGCGGTCAAAAGGCGTACTTTTGCGCGCTTGAAGATACCTCCGGCTCCGGGTGCTTCGCTTCTCCGTAAGGGGTTGCAGAGTGGGGCTGTTAAATTATCAACAAAACATGAAATTAGAGATTATGGCTGTCGGTTTGGCTGTGTTAGCCGGTGTGAGTACGCAATGCAGTTCCGACAAAAAGACGGAGGCGGAAGCGAACCCGTTCCTGTCGGAGTACACCACCCCTTACGGTGTTCCGCCTTTTGAGGAAATCAAGATTGAACATTACAAGCCTGCCTTTCTGCAGGGAATGGAAGAGCAGGTAAAGGAGATTGAGGCTGTTTGCGACAATTCGGAAGAGCCTTCGTTTGAGAATACGATTGCGGCGCTGGACGGGAGCGGCAAGCTGCTGACGAAGGTGCGCACCGTTTTCAGCGGACAGAACAGTGCCTGCACAAGTCCGGAAATGGAAGCCTTGAGCCGCGAAATGTCGCCCCTGTTCTCCAAGCACGGCGACGACATCCGCCTCAACCCCGTCCTGTTTGCCCGTGTAAAAGCCTTGTACGACCAAAAGGACGAACTGGGTCTGGACAAGGAACAAGCCAAACTGCTGGAAGAAACCTACAAGGACTTCGTGCGCGGAGGTGCCAACCTGCCGGAGGACAAGCAGGCCGTGCTGCGTGAATTGAACAGCGAAATAGCCATGCTTCAACTCACTTTCGGGCAGAACATGCTGAAAGAAACCAACGACTTCCGATTGCTGACGGACAAGGAGGAAGACCTCGCCGGACTTCCCGCCTCTCTGATTGCCAATGCCGCCGCCGCTGCCCAAGAGGCAGGAGAGGAAGGCAAATGGCTCTTCACCCTGCACAATCCGAGCATCATGCCTTTCCTGCAATATTCCGACAAGCGCGACTTGCGCGAAACGATGCTCAAAGGCTATCTCATGCGCGGCAACAACGGGAACGATGCCGACAACAAGGAAGTGGTAAGGAAATTGGTAACCAAACGTCTGGAGAAAGCCCGTCTGATGGGATTTGACACCTACGCCGCCTTTGCCTTAGATGACCGGATGGCGAAAACAGCCGACAACGTCTATAACCTCCTGAATGAAATCTGGACACCCGCCTTAGCCAAAGCCAAAGCCGAACTGGCTGACATCCAAGCCGAAATCCGCAAGGAGGGCAGCGACTTTGAAGCCGAAGCCTGGGACTGGCGCTATTACTTCGAGAAAGCCAAGAAGGCGAAGTTTGACTTGGACGAAAATCAGGTGCGCCCTTACCTGCAACTGGACAACGTGCGCGACGGTGCCTTCTACGTGGCTAACAGACTGTACGGCATCACCTTCAACCAACTGAACGAAATGCCTCTCCCTCACCCCGAAGCTCAAGCCTTTGAATGTACGGACAAGGACGGCACGCTGCTGGGTCTCCTCTACATGGACTTCTTCCCCCGCGCAAGCAAACGGGGCGGTGCATGGTGCGGCGGCTACCGCTCGCAGGCTTACGAAGACGGTCAGCGGATT
>LBCX01000107.1 GCA_001657575.1 Bacteroidales bacterium Barb4 | reverse complement strand
ATCATTAATAATTAACTATGTTACACAAATTCCGAAGGAATGCCGGATTTCAGCCCCACATGCAGCGAAGCGAAATGTGGGGTTAAAGATGATACCGGTAAGGAAGTCCTGAAAGGACGATAGTTTACCCCTAACAGGGTTTCAAACCCTGTTAGGGGTTCGTCGGATGTGTATCCGTAAACCCCACATTCCACTTCGTTGCATGTGGGGCTGAAATATCCCGTCCCTTTGGGACTTGCATGTGCGAATCATTGTTATTATTAGCTTTTCCTTGCCCGTATGATGCCCATCACTTTGCCCTTGCCCAAGCGGATATAGTCCAGCAGCGGGCAGTTGGCAGGGCAGGTATAGCTGCATGAGCCGCATTCGATGCAGTCGGCGATATGGTTTCTCTCTGCCGGCGTCCAGTCGGCGAACTCTGTGGCGGTCATCAGCTGTGACGGGTTCAGTCCCATTGGGCAGACACTGACGCATTTGGCGCAACGGATGCAGTTTGCTGCCGTCCTGCGCGCCGCTTCTTCTTTGGTAAGAAGGAGGATGCCAGAGCTGCCTTTGGTCACGGGAATGTCTGTGCTTATCAAGGCTTTTCCCATCATGGGACCGCCGCCGATAATCTTCCCCGTGTTGTCGGGCAAACCACCTGCCGCTTCTATCAATGCGCTGACGGGAGTGCCGATACGGACAAGGAAGTTGGAGGGATGAGCTACCGCCTTGCCTGTCACCGTCACAACACGCTCTATCAGCGGTTTGTTCTTCTGCACGGCTTCATAGACGGCATAGGCTGTCCCCACGTTCTGCACCACCGCACCGGCGGAGATAGGCAAGGCACCGCTTTTCACCTGCCGGCTGATAACGGCATCTATGAGCTGCTTTTCGCCTCCCTGCGGGTATTGCACCTTCAAGGGCATGATCTCTATGCCGGGGTAGCCGGCGGACAATTCCCGCAAACGGGCAATGGCATCCGGCTTGTTATTCTCAATGCCAATCACGGCTTTAGCCACATGGACGGCTTTCATCAGCAGTCCGACCCCAACCAATATCTCCTCACTCTTCGCCATCATCAGCGAATGGTCGGACGTCAGGTAAGGCTCACATTCCACCGCATTGATGATAAGTATCTCCGCCTTGCTGCCCGGCGGGGGAGTCAGCTTCACCTGTGTAGGGAAAGTGGCACCGCCCAAGCCGACAATACCGGCATCGGCTATCTTCCGCACGATTTCCTCCGCCGTTAGGGTGTAATCCCTGACAAGGCTTGCACTGCGGTCGATACCGGCTTCCCATTCGTCCCCTTCCACATCTATATATATGGCGGGGCGTTTGTAGCCGCTTGCGTCAAGGGCGTTGTCTATCTTGTTCACCTTGCCCGACACCGACGAATGGATGTTGGCAGATACGAAACCGCCGGCTTTGGCGAGCAACGTCCCCACCTTCACCGTATCGCCTTTTTGGACAATGGCAACGGAAGGCGCACCAATATGCTGTCCGAGCGGTATGACGACCTGTTCGGGCGCAGGCAACGGAATAATCCCCTTGCCGGCAGACAGTTTGTGTTCAGGCGGATGTATGCCTCCGATGCGAAATGTTTTTAGCATACTGATACATTGTTTATGGGGTTAGCCTCAGCCTCTTCGGGAACGGTTTTGAGAGGGGCGGGGAAATTCAATTCGCGGATGGCACCCGTCGGGCAGACGGCGGTACATTTGCGGCACAAGCGGCACTTGGTATAATCGATATAAGCCAGATTGTTCTCCACCGTAAGGGCTTCAAACTTGCATTCCTTCACACATTTGCCACAACCGATGCAGGCATTGGCGCAAGCCTTGCGGGCGGCAGCCCCCTTATCCCTGTTGATGCAGCCGACAAAGATGCGGCGCGACTTCGGCCCCTTCCTGCGCAGTTCAATGATACCCTTCGGGCAGGCTTTTACGCAGGCTCCGCAGGAAGTGCATTTATCGTCATCCACCTCCGGCAGTCCCGTCTCCGTATTGATACGGACGGCATCAAAGGTACAGATCGACACACAATCGCCGTAGCCTGAGCATCCGAATGTGCAACCCGTTTCACCGCCGTAGAGCGAGGCGGCGACGGCACAACTCTGCACCCCGTCATACCGGTTGTTTCGCGGACGTGCCTGACAACTCCCGTTGCAGCGCACTACGGCAACCATCGGCTCGGCTGTCCCCGCTTCCAGTCCCAGGATAGCGGCAACATTCGCCATCACTTCCGCCCCGCCCACCGGACAGAGCAGCCCGTCCAGCGACTCGGCTTTAACGCAGGCACTGGCAAACCCGCCGCAACCCGGATACCCGCACCCGCCGCAGTTCGCACCGGGCAACGCCTCCTGCACCTCCGCAATGCGCGGGTCTTCATACACCTCAAACTTCTTGGACACAGCATAAAGGAGTGCGGCACTGACGGCACCGATGCCTCCTAACGAGAGGGCAGCTGTCAATATCATAACTGATTGGATTTTTGCAAGGTAAATACAAATCGTTTCTTTAGCCTGTCGCGCAACAGATACAACACAAGGTAATAAGGAGCCAGAAGCAGCAAACCCGACAATGCGCTGACCGCCTCGCCCAAGCCCGCCGCTATGCCGCCTGCTATCGCACCGACCACTACCATCAGCGGCAGCACGAAAGCAACAAAAACGGCCTCAAGCCCCATGGAGCTTTGGCCGCATATCATCACTTCCTCATTCACATGAAAACGACCGAACGGCTGTCCGGTCACTTCAATCCGTTTGACTTTACTTTCCGAAACGGAACACATCCCTTTGGCATGGCACGCTGCACAAGCAGACTGCTGAACGATCCGTACCACGACACTATCCCCGTCGATACGTTCTATGACCCCGCTATGCTGTATGTGTTCCCGCATGGTTGTAAACCCGACATTGCAAATCGGCGCAAATGTAATATATTATTTCATATCCCTACCGGGACACACACATTTAATGTTCTATGCGGATTTAAGTTCTTTCAACACCGGCAAGGGAGTTTTGAAAGAACGATACTGAAAGAGTATTAATTAATAGTAATATACGGTATAGTTGGGAGAGAGGGGCGGGAGCCGGCGACGTCGGTGCGTGGTCGGTAGTGACGTCGGTGCGTAGTCGGTAGCGACGTCGGTGCGTAGTCGGTAGCGACGCCGGTGCGTAGTCGGTAGCGACGCCGGTGCGTAGTCGGTAGCAACGTCGGTGCGTAGTCGGTAGCAACGTCGGTGCGTAGTCAGTGGCAGGGTCAACGGTTTATTCACTTCACCTGTAAATATCCTTTTTCTTCACTTTCACCACCGTTCCCCAGTTGGAGAGGCGTTTCATGTCAATGCGTTTGGCACTGCCGACGACGGCGTAGATGACGGTGCTCCCTTTTACGTTGGACTCGTAGAAGCGGAGGATGTCGTCCATGCTCATGTGGTGCAGGTCGTTCAGATAGAGCTTGTTCGGGTCGCTATCGTAGCCTTCGCGGCGAAAAGAGGCGATTTTGGCGGACAGCTTGCGGAAGGAGGCGAACTCGTTGTTTACACGGTTGAGGATAGCCTGTTTCAGTCCCTCGATGCGGTCGGGGCGGACGGGCATGTCGCGCAGCAGGGAGTCCAGCACGGCGATAGCGTCCGTTGTTTTGTCGCTCTGCGTGGACAGCATGGTGACGAACTCGCCCGGCTTGCCGGAACGGTTGAAGGGCGGCAGGAAGTGTTGCGCATCCACGCGGTAGGCATAGGAGCGGAACTCCCGTATCTCCTGAAACATCAGCGACGACATATCCCCGCCGAAATAGCCCGTGAACAGCTTGGACATATTGCGCGATGACACATCGCCCGTCTGTTCGCTCCGTATATAACTGTAAATGATGGATTGGGCAAGGTCGGGCATATCAAAGAAAAAGACTGTGGGCTTGTCATATTGCACCGGCTCGCGGTAGAACGGCGACAGGTTCCGGTTCGTTATCTTGTCCAACGGAAGCAACCCCGTCAGTCGTGCGGCGACATCGGCGGGGGGCAGCATACCGCAATAGTGCAGGTCACATTCCGTCTGCTGTATCTCGGCAAAAAATTGCATGAGTTGCGCCCCCTTCAACTTCTTTACTTTGGCAAGCGGCCATTTGACAAGGAAGCGGGACAGGCTGCCGTATCTCACCTTCTCCATCAGCACCATTCCCATGCTTTCGCCGGACTTGAACAGGGTCTTTTCCATCACCTTAATCTCCTCCACCATCTGCGGCATCTTGCTCTCATCGGCTTGCGGAAAGGTCAGAAAACCGGCGAGTAGCTCCAGTGTTTCCCCGAAATGATTGTCAAAGCCGGTGACTTTCACCTGAAAGTCATAGTCCGAAGCCTCAAAGGAGAGAGTGCTGCCAATCACTTGCAGACTGTTGCGAAAGGCATCGAACGGCAGGGTCTCCGTTCCGAGATAGTTCAGGTAGTTTGCCAGATAGGACAGTTCGGGGCGCTCGACCGCTCCAACGCTGTAGGAGAGGGTGAGCGTAAATATATCGTTTACCGGATTGGGCGTGGCATAAAGCACCGCCAGCGGGCTTAGGGCGATCGTTGCGGCATCCTGTGCGAAGTCAATAAAGCGCGGCTCAAGCTGCCTGACGGGTATTTCCTCCAACTGACGGGCAAAGGCGGACGAGGCATCGCGGTTCGCGGGATTCACGGGTTTATAGGACGGTTTGGGCAGGTGTTCCTTCGGATACTTCCCCGTCCGTTTGGTGACGTGCAGGTAATTGCCTGTGAAGTATTTGCAGGCGGCGGCAACCACGTCTTCCTTCGTCAGGGCTTCTATGCAGGCAATGTTGTCGATATAATCCTCCCACCTTTTGCCCTGTGAGAAGACCGTCATCATCACCTGCGCACGGGCGTTCATGTCCTCCAGACCGGAGGCATATTCTCGCTTCTGTTCCAGTTTCAGGCTGCGGAAGACTTCATCGCTGAAATCGCCTGCCTTTACACGGTTGATGGCTTCCCATGCGAGCTTTTCCGCCTTCGAGTAGCTCTGTGACAGTTTGGGTGCCACCACTATCCCCAGCATACCCGCCTCGTTGAGACTCTCGTTCATCGCCATCGTGGACAGTACTTTTCTATCCACCATCAATTTGTCCAGATAGCCCGTTCCGTTGGAATTGGTCAGCAGACCGACGGCAATATTCAGTGCCACCTGATCCTCATGATTGGCAGGCACGCCGCGAAAGCCCAACGCCATGAGCTTGACCATCGGCACGGGCACTTTTACCTTCACCTTCTCCCTTCCCTTGAAAGGCGGCAGGGCGACCGCCTCTTTCTTCGGTGCCTCGCCCGCGCGGATGCGGGAGAACGTCTTTTCCAACACAGGCAACACCTCCTCTGCCCGGAAGTCTCCGCAGAGAATCAGCCCCATGTTTGATGCCACATAATACTCCTCAAAGAACTTCCGCATCTCGGAGAGGCGCGGGTTTTTCAGGTTCTTCGTACTGCCGATAATCGGGTAGGCGTAGGGATGCGGGGAGAAATAACGCTCGGTCAGCTTCTCCATCGCCTGACTGCCGACGGCATCGCCGTGCATGTTCTTCTCCTCATAGACCGTCTCCAGCTCATTCTGGAAAAGGCGGAAGACGGGGTTAATCAGCCGCTCGCTGTTTATCTCAGCCCATTGCGCCATGTACTGCGGACTGAATGTGTTATAATAAACGGTATAGTCATACGAAGTGCCGGCGTTCAGCCGCGTCCCTCCGTAGCGTGAAATCAGGCGGTCGAACTCATTGGGGATGACGTGCTCTGCCGCCTGTATGCCAAGCTCGTTGATAGCCTGCTGGATAAGCAGACGCTTCTTCTCGTTCTTCGTTTGCGCCAGCTCGTCATACTTGGCTTCGATGGCATCCAACAGCACCTTTTCCGCCTCATAATCAAGTGTACCAATCTTGTCCGTCCCCTTAAACATGATATGCTCGAAGTAATGCGGAATGCCGGTATCGGGCGAGTCCTTCGCACCGGCTTTGACAAGCACCGCCCCCAGCACCTTGGGCAGCGTGCGGTCTTCATTCAACCACACCGTCATTCCGTTGCTTAACATGTATTCCCTTACATGAAGGGAGGAAGAAATCTGAGAGAAAAGACCCTTTGTCAGCATCTGCGTGTACCTAATTAGCCATGCAAAAAAACAGTCTGCCTGTAAGCCGGGTTCTGTTCCTTCCCGCGAGAAGGTGCCTGCCATTTATCTCGTCTTACCGTTGCCGATAAGCTTTAGCGGTCTACCCCCCGGCATCGGGCGAGCAACCCTGTAACGCCGGTGTACATGACCTTACAACCCGCAAGACGTACAACATTCCATATTACTATGAAACCTGGTGAGCTTTTACCTCGCCTTTTCACCCTTACCGAAATATCCGGCGGTTATTTTCTGTTACGCTGCTCTACCCTCGCGGACAGCTTCCCGTTAAGAAGTGCGGTGCTCTGTGTTGCCCGGACTTTCCTCCCGCCTGTTGGCGAGCGGCAGACCGGCAGACTGAATGCGGCGAAAGTAAGTAATTTGGTGTTACATACGTTGCAGTTGCTTCGGCATAATTTTGACAGGTTGGTATGTTTTGTACTTTTGCGCCGGATTTGGCACAAATTATACAGATTATGCAGAAGTTTCGATTTGCTCTTTACCTCTTAGCCTTGCTGTCGGGCGGGACGGTGTCTGCCCGTGAGGCGTTGGTGAAAGACAGCGGCATGGTTGTGTCGGCGCATCCTGCCGCTTCGCAGGCGGGTGTTAATATTTTGAGGCGGGGAGGGAACGCCGCAGATGCCGCCGTTGCCGTGGAGTTTGCCCTGTCGGTGGTCTATCCCGTTGCCGGAAATATCGGCGGCGGGGGCTTCCTTATATACCGGTCTGCCGGCGGGGAGACTGCCGCCCTTGATTACAGGGAAACGGCTCCGGCGGCTGCCTTCCGCGATATGTATCTGAACGGACAGGGGAATGTGATTGACGGCAAAAGCCTCTACGGCGTGACTGCGTCGGGCATTCCCGGAACCGTTGCCGGCATGGCGGAAGCGCACCGGAAATACGGAACGCTAAGCTGGCAGGAATTGCTGGAGCCGGCTGTCCGTCTGGCGGAGGAAGGCTTTCCCCTGACCCTGCAACAAGGGAACAGCCTGAATGAAGAACGGGACTGGTTCATCCGCCACAATCCGGCAGGCTGTGCCTTTGTCAAAGACTCCCCGTGGCAGGAAGGCGACATCCTGCGGCAGCCGGAACTTGCCGCCACTCTGCGCCTGATTCAGCAGAACGGCAGGGATGGCTTTTATAAAGGGGAAACTGCCCGCCGGATTGTGGCACAAATGGCAAGCGGTGGCGGTATCATCACTTCCGAAGATTTGGAAAATTACAAAGCCGTCTGGCGCAAGCCCGTTGAGGGGACTTATAGGGAATACGGCGTTATCTCCATGCCTCCCCCTTCGAGCGGCGGCATCGCACTGTTTTCCCTGCTCAAGGCTACAGAGAAATACCCCCTCTCGCAATGGGGCTTCCAGCAGGACTCCACTATTCAACTGATGGTCGAAGCGCAACGCCGTGTATATGCCGACCGCGCGGAATATTTGGGCGACCCCGACTTTGTCGCCGTCCCGCAGCGGCAACTGCTTGACACAGGCTATATCAGCCGGCGCATGGCGGACATCAGCTTTGAAAGAGCCACGCCGAGCATCGCCGTCCGCCTGCTCTCCCTTGTCCCCGAAAGCGAAGAGACCACCCACTACGTCATTATCGACAAAGACCGCAACGCCGTATCCGCCACCACCACGCTCAACGGCACCTACGGCTCAAAGACCGTCGTGGCGGAAGCCGGCTTCCTGCTGAACAATGAAATGGACGACTTCTCCGCCAAGCCCGGCACGCCCAACCTCTACGGTCTCACGGGAGGCGAAGCCAACGCTATCGCACCCCGCAAACGGATGCTGAGTTCAATGACCCCTACTATTTTAACGAAAAACGGCAGGCTCTTTATGGCTGTCGGCTCTCCGGGCGGCTCTACCATTATCACGTCCGTCTTCCAGACCATCCTCAACGTCACCCTGTTCGGCATGGACGCACAAACAGCCGTGTCGCTGCCCCGCTTCCATCACCAATGGCTGCCCGACACCATTCAGGCGGAAGACGGTGCCATTCCGAACGAAGTCCGCACCCGCTTGGAAAGCAAAGGCTACCCGATTACCCCGCGCAGTCCTTACGGACGGGTGGAAGCCATCGTTGTGCGAAGCGACAACACCCTCGAAGGCGGAGCCGACCCGCGCGGGGACGACAAAGCAACCGGATACTAAAAGAATATGCTCCACATCGGACTCCTTTCGGATACCCACGGCTGGTGGGACGACAAATATGCGGAACACTTCTCCGCCTGTGACGAGATTTGGCACGCGGGCGATATAGGTTCGCCGGAGGTTGCCGCCCGCCTGTCCGCCCTCAAACCCCTGCGGGCGGTGTACGGGAATATTGACGGGCAGCCCCTTCGCGGTCAATATCCCGTAACGGACTGTTTCACGGCGGAAGAGGTGACGGTGATGATGACACACATTGGCGGCTATCCGGGACGCTATGCGCCGGAAATCCGCGCCGCCCTGTACGCTTACCGCCCGAAACTGTTTATCTCCGGTCATTCCCATATATTAAAGGTGATGTATGACAAGACGCTGGACTGCCTGCATATCAACCCCGGTGCGGCAGGCATCAGCGGCTTTCAGCAGGTGCGCACGCTGGTGCGCTTTGCCATTGACGGCGCGAAGATTCAGGATTTGGAAGTAATCGAACTGGCGAAGCCTCAGAATAACTTCCGGTAGCTCTTAATGAAAAGCCCCGCGCTGCTTTTGGCAGGCGGGGCTTTTTATCGCTATCGGGGCAGAGCTTTTTCGCTCGTTGCGGACAACCGCTTTTTCATTGACTTACTCATGTTGCACAAGTCCCAAAGGGACGGAAGATTTCAGCCCCACATGGAGCAAAGCGGAATGTGGGGTTTGGCAAGAGATTACCGATAAGCTCTGAAAGAACGACCGAACCATTTATGATATAAGCTATCGCCTGTATGTATATCGCCCTTTCAGGGCTTTGTTTGAGATGTATTTCATCTAAACCCCACATTCCGCTGCGCTGCATGTGGGGCTGAAATCCGCTGTCCTTTCAGGACTTTCTGCGTAACTGCTTTTGGCAGGCGGGGCTTTTT
>LBCX01000012.1 GCA_001657575.1 Bacteroidales bacterium Barb4 | reverse complement strand
TCTGTGACCAGTTCATGATTCGCAGAAACCATGCCAAATCTTTTGACGGGTTCAAAAACAGAATGCTCTCAAAAATAATGGCACTGACGGTGATTCAATTGATTAGCAAACTAAATAACAAGAATATTAACAACTTAAAAATCTGTATTGCCTAAATGCACTACGGGTGAATGATATTCTTCCCGCCGATACTTGAATGTTGGTAAAAACGCCTCGAATTCTGTAACATCGAATTTTTACTGTAAAATTATATATAGTCGCCAAAAATATAATCGCAAAAACAATCTGTCAAATAATCTTTCAGTTCTACAACTTCCGGGTGCTGTTCTGCCATACTGCGCATGGGCATTTTCCGATTTTATTTGGTTCTTTTGTCCACAGGACTGTTTACGAAGGTGCTTATTCATTATGCTGTTGCAAAGATATTCAGAGTGTTTATTTGGGGTCACGGTTTTTGCGGTTGGGCATGTTGGACAGACGATTCAGGCATGAAAGATTTACCCCAGAGATGTAAATCCCGCAATTATTTCATTAGAAAGTGCATATTTACCCGAAAGCTGCTGTATATTTGCGCCCGTTTGCATAAATATACAACATGAGTGTCAAAAAAGAACGTTTGGACGTAATACGCCGCATCATCCGGTCGGAGACGGTCGGCAATCAGGAAGAATTGCTTGCACGCTTGCAGGCAAACGGCTTCCAGACAACACAGGCAACGCTTTCGCGCGACACCAAGCAGTTGAAAATATCCAAAGTACATGACGAAAACGGGAATTACGTGTACCGCCTGCCGGACGCTCTCCCCTTGTCCCGTCCGGAAGCGGAGGCGGCAGTTTTTCCGGACATTGAGTTTTCAGGAAACCTTGCCGTCATCAAAACCCGCCCCGGCTACGCCATGGCAATCGCCTCAGAGATAGACACACACGCCTCGCGGGAGATTCTGGCAACCGTTGCCGGCGACGACACCATCCTCGTCATTCCGCGCGAAGGCATCCCCCGTGCGGCTGTGGCGGCGGTCTTGGCTCCGTTAATCATAAATCGTTAATTATTAATCTTGTTAATCTGAAAAAAAGTGGAAATTGATGTAATGGTGGCAGACGCTTCGCACGAAATGTATGTGGATACAATTCTGGAAACGATTGAAGCGGCTGCGAAAGTACGCGGGACGGGCATTGCCAAGCGTTCTCACGATTATCTGGCGCAAAAGATGAAGGAAGGGAAAGCCATCATCGCCCTTGAGGGTGAGGACTTTGTCGGCTTCACCTACATAGAGTCGTGGGGGAACAAGCAGTATGTCGCCACGTCGGGGCTGATTGTGACTGACAACCACCGCAACATGGGCGTAGCGCGGCGTATCAAACAAGCCTCCTTCGCCCTCGCCCGCCTGCGCTGGCCAAAGGCTAAAGTGTTCAGTCTCACCTCCGGAAGTGCCGTGATGAAGATGAACACCGACTTGGGATACGTCCCCGTGACCTTTGCCGAGCTGACGGACGACGAGTCCTTCTGGCGCGGGTGCGAAGGCTGCATCAACAAGGACATTCTGGAGCGCACCGCACGCCGGTACTGCATTTGCACCGCCATGCTTTTCGACCCCCAAGACCCGCACCGCGCCAAGCGCGAACAGCAGGAAAGGCAGGACGCGGTTACAAATACGATATAGGTACGTACCGATTGCCGGAAAGCAAGTACCAATCGCCCGAAGGCAAGTACCTGCCGGCGACAGGTAAGTACCGACTATAAGCAGGTAAGTACCTGTCATTGAGAAGTAAGTACCGATTACCGATAAGCAAGTACCAATCACTAAAAAGTAAGTACCGATTGCCGACAGGTAAGTACCAATCATTGAAAAGCAGGTACCGATTGCCAATAAGTACTTATCGATGGGCAATAAGTAAGTACCAACGGGGAAAAGGTAAGTACCGATTTACCAAAAAAACAAAAGGATATGCACAAAAAAGCCTACATGCCGGTCAGAGATGCAGAGTTTTACGCTTGGGCATTAAGAATTTATAAAGATTGCACCGCCAATAAAGACCTTTGGGAGCTGAATGCCGAGCAGCTCGCGCAATTCACCCTGTTGCTGGACAAGGCGGAGAAATCCTACCGCGCAAACAGCGACCCTGAGCTGAAAAACCGCTACACGTCCACGCACAAGCAGCAGGACTTCGCCGAACTCAAGCGGTTTCTCAGCCTTTTCACCAACACGTTGGAGGGCAACACCAAAATTCCCGATGCCGGCATCGAGAGCATGGGATTGCGCCCGCGCGAACATCATGCTCATCATCCGCGCCCTGTGCCCGAAGAAGCACCCTCCATCTCTGTTGTAAACGGGCAACATCGCGAAATGAGCGTTTACGTCGGCATACCGTTGCACGGTCACCCTGCCGAATACCTTCGCAACAAGGACTATTACGGTTTCCTCCTTAAATACCGTCTCGAAGGCGAAACGGAGTGGCAGTACGTCCAATCCACCCGCCTGCACCTCACCCTGCATTTCAACGATGGGGACGAGGGGAAGATTGCCACTATTGCCTGCGCATGGTTCAACTCCCGTCTGCAACATGGTCCCTGGAGCGGGGAACTGACGGAGCGGATTAATTGAGGGTAGTTATATTTAAGGAGGAAGAAAGCAATTTTTAATCTAAAAATTAAATGATATGGAAAGAAGAGAGGTAAAAACATTGACGCATTACAGAATTGCGAAAACCGGAGAGTATGTTACCAAGGAATATGCTGAAAAAAATCCTAAAACAACAGTAAAAGAAACCGATAAAATTCGCGGGAAAAGGAAGTAAAAAACAAGCAGGTTGCATTATTTTTCTTATGCAACCTGTATAATTAATCAAAATCATGAAACGGAATAAAGTTTGGAACTGGATTAGTTTGAATTATATAATTGTTATATTAATCGTATTGTTAGGCATTGATATTTGCTTTCATATAAGTTCCTGTGTTATTGATAATCAAAATATCATATTAACTTTTGTCGGCATACTTGCCACATTTATTGTAGTAAGTAATTATTCACAAGTGAGAGTTGTCAAAGAAGAATTGGATCAACGGGCAAAAGATTTGGAAGAAAAGTTTAATGAAATTAGAATAATACATTCTGATGAATTAAAAAATATAGCATATCATGAAGATTTGACTGATGACGTATCATTTGATATTTATATGAAGCAGGGTTTTGATTATACTAAAAATAAAAAACTCAAAGCGGCAATAATTAGTTATTGTAGAGCAATGATATATGCTTTGAATAATGAGGATAAAGAAAATTTATTGACGTGTCTTGATTATATCAAAAATATTGAGAATTATAATGAATTATTAAAAGAAGAAGAAGTGAAAGAGTCTGTAGGTGCTATACAAAATCATGAAAACTATATAATAATAAGAACTGAATTTGAAGATTTGATAAAATAGAAATATAAAAAAACAAGTAATGAAAAAGAAAGTAGTTTTGGCATTCAGTGGCGGGCTGGATACTTCGTTTTGTGCCATGTATCTGTCGAAAGACAAGGGGTATGAGGTTTATACTGCGCTGGCGAACACGGGCGGGTTTACGGAGAAGGAGTGCAAGGCGGTTGAGGAGAGGGCGTACAGGCTGGGGGCTGCAAAGCATGTGACGATCAACGTGGAAAAGGAGTATTACGAGAAGAGTATCAAGTACATGGTGTTCGGCAATGTACTGAGAAACGGGACGTATCCCATATCGGTCAGTTCGGAGCGTATTTTTCAGGCGCTTGCCATTATCAATTATGCGAAGGAAATCGGGGCGGAGGCTGTGGCGCACGGCAGTACGGGTGCGGGGAATGATCAGGTGCGCTTCGACCTTACCTTTGAGGTACTTGCTCCTCAAATCGAGATTATTACGCCTACGCGCGATATGAATTTGAGTCGCGAGTATGAAATTAACTATCTCAAGCAGCATGGTTTCGAGGCTGATTTTGTGAAGATGGAATATTCCATCAACAAGGGGCTGTGGGGAACGAGTATCGGCGGGAAGGAAACGTTGCATTCCGACCAAACGCTACCCGATGCGGCTTATCCTTCCCGTTTGGAAGCGAAGGAGGGGGAGGAAGACCTTTTTATTGACTTTGAGCAGGGGGAAATAACGGGCGTGAACGGGGTCGTTTTCCCCGACAAGGTGGATGCCATCCGCAAGGTGGAAGAGGCGGGCAGTCGCTGGGCTGTCGGGCGCGACATGCACATTGGCGACACGATTATCGGCATCAAAGGTCGCGTAGGGTTTGAGGCTGCCGGTTCCCTGCTTATTATCAATGCCCACAAAATGCTTGAAAAACATACGCTTACCAAGTGGCAGCAGTATTGGAAGGATCAGATTGGCAACTGGTACGGGATGTTTTTGCATGAGGCGCAGTATTTGGAGCCTGTCATGCGTGACATGGAGGTGTTTCTGCAAAGCACACAGCGCAATGTGACGGGTCGTGTCCACATCACTTTGCGCCCTTACGCTTACACGCTTGTCGGTGTGGAAAGTGAGCATAACCTGATGAAGAGCGACTTCGGTGTGTACGGCGAGGAGCAAAAGGCTTGGACTGCCGACGATGTGAAGGGCTTCACCCGCATACTCGGCAATCCGATGAAATTGTACTACAACGTTAATAAAGAGGAATCCAAATGATACGGATTGGAATAATCGGCGGTGCGGGCTATACGGCGGGTGAACTGATCCGCCTGTTAGTCCGCCACCCCGATGCCGAGATTGTTTTTATCAACAGTAGCAGCAATGCGGGAAACAAAGTGACCGATGTGCACGGCGGGTTGTGCGGGGAAACGGATTTGTCCTTTACCGGCGAACTTCTTTTGGATGAGATTGACCTCCTTTTCTTCTGCACTGCGCATGGGGGCACGCGGAAGTTCATGGAAGCCCATACGCTGCCGGAACAGTTGAAAGTGATAGACTTGAGCACGGATTACCGTTTGAAAGCCGACAATAATCCTTTTGTTTACGGTTTGCCGGAACTGAACAGGCGCCAGATATGTCAGGCGAGGTACATCGCCAATCCGGGCTGCTTTGCCACTTGCATTCAGCTGGCTGTGCTGCCGCTTGCCAAGCATCTGCTGCTGAACAGCGAGTTGCATGTGCATGCCATTACCGGTTCCACCGGGGCAGGAGTGAAGCCCTCAGCTACCTCTCATTTTAGTTGGCGGAACGACAACATCTCCATTTACAAGCCTTTCACGCACCAGCATCTGGCGGAAATCGGACAAAGTCTCAACCAACTGCAAAACAGTTTTGGCAGTCCCATCAACTTTATTCCGGTGCGCGGCAACTTCTCACGCGGGATATTTGCTACTGTTTATCTTGATTGCAAGGTAGGTCTTGATGAGATAAACCGTATCTATGAGGCGTATTATTCCGACCACTCTTTTACCTTTCTTGCCGACAAGAGTCCTGATTTGAAGCAGGTTGTAAATACCAATAAATGTCTTCTTTATCCTGAGAAGCATGGAGACAAGCTGCTTGTTACTTCGGTTATAGACAATTTGCTGAAGGGAGCAAGCGGGCAGGCAGTGCATAACATGAATTTGATGTTCGGGCTGGAGGAGAGGACTGGGCTGTTTTTGAAGGCGGGGGCGTTTTGAAAGGATTTTAATGCAGTGATTCTACTACTTTTTATAATAACTGATGTTACGCAGAAATCCCGAAGGGATGGAATATTTCAGCCCCACATGTAGCGAAGCGGAATGTGGGGTTAAGACAAGTACCTATCAATAAAGTTCTGAAAGAACGATACAAGCTACAAACGATGATTTACAATGCAATATATATCCGGTCGCCCTTTTTCAGGACTTCCTTATCGGCATCATCTTTAACCCCACATTCCGCTTCGCTCTATATGGGGTTGAAATCTTTTGCCCCTTCGGGCATCTGCGTAACATCAGTAATAATACAATATGATTTTAAACTGTGCTTAAATTATGGCAAATCAAGAAAAACAAGTAATTGAAGCTATGCGTCAAAATGGTGGATATGCAACATTTAGGCAGCTGAATGAATTAGTAAATTTTTCAATATGGAAGACAAAAACGCCTCAAGCTAGTGTAAGAAGAATTGTTCAACAAAGCGATGCCTTTTTCAGAATACAGCCGGGACTATGGGCATTACAGGAAGCTAAAGAGATTGTCCTAAATAAATTTCAACTTAAAACACAAGATAAAAAGATAGAAGAGTTGTTTACTCATTCTTATTATCAAGGTCTATTGATTGAAATCGGTAATATGAAAGGTTTACAGACTTATGTTCCTGCACAAGATAAAAATCATTTGTTTTTAGAAAAACCGCTTAAGGAATTAGCGACAATAGATAAAATTTACGATTTTACATATCCTGATATTCTCCATCGGGCAACAACTGTTGATGTAGTTTGGTTTAATGAACGGAAGTTACCGCATTCCTTTTTTGAAGTTGAACATACAACTGATATAAAAAATTCTTTGTCGAAATTCTTTGAATTACAAGATTATTTTGCTCATTTTTATATTATTGCATCAGAATCTCGTAAAAAGCAATTTGATAGTACTATTAGTATGTCATTGTTTAATCCAATAAAAAAACGAGTTGGCTTTGTTAATTATGAGAGTATTGCTAATCAATATTCAAAAATGTTTGAACTGTCAAAAATAGAACAATTGATATAATGGCACAATTTATTTTTTATACAGATGAGGGAATTACAATCTCTCCGAATGGTAATGAAGTAGAGAATTTACAAATAATTGGTATTGAAGATGGAAACGGAGAAAATGAGGCATTAAGGAATCTCTATGAAAATAATGAATGGATTGAAGAGTATGGTTTCTCAAAGAAAAAATTAAAATGTTATCCTATTCTCTCACCCGATTACTTAGCAAATATCAAGAAAGTAATTGATTATTTATGGGAAGACGAAAAGCATCATTTTGAGGAATCTGAATATCCAAATGATCACATATTTTTGACATTAAAAAAAATAAAACAAAATTTATAATGTAATGAACTTTTCAACATATATCCCTACCTGTATAAAGCGTACTCTTAGGCTATAGTAACAATTACAAACAAGCAGTAATAATATGACCACATTTGGAAAAAGTATTAGGATTTATTTAAAGGATGGAACTGTTACGGGAATAAAAGTTGGTGAAATTGTTAATCAAACAATCCAATCCATTTCCTGCCCAAGACATAGAATACCAGAATTAGTGAGCTATTCTGAATCCAAAAGACCGGGAGTCTATTTCTTATTTGGATTAGATGAAAATACAGGAGAATCAAAGGCATATATCGGCGAAGCTGAAAACGTATATGATAGACTTCAGCAGCATATAGCTAAGAAGGAGTTTTGGAATGAAGTAGCCTTTTTTGTAAGCAAAGACGAGAACTTAACAAAGGCTCATGTGAAATATCTGGAAAGTCGTCTAATACAAATAGCTGTTTCAACTAAGCGTTATGAACTTGACAATTCTAATCAACCGCAACTACCTGCTTTACCACTCGCAGATTGTGATGCAATGGAAGAATTTTTAACTTATATCAAACTTTTAATAGGGGTATTGGGACATAAGTTTTTGGAAGATATTATTTCTATCAAGACCAAGAAAGATGAAGCAGGACAGGTGAATACAAATAGTATATCCACAAATAATCTTGAATTGTTTCTTTCAGTTGCCGGAATAGAAGCTAAAGCATTACAAACTGATGAAGGAATAGTTGTATTAAAAGGTTCTGAACTTAAAAAAGATTGTGCGGAGAATAATTATGACTATAAAAAGTTAAGAGAAAAACTAATAAACGATGGGATTGTAAAACTGACCGGAGAAAAATATATTTTCCAATCGGACAAATTGTTTAGTTCGCCGACTGCTGCTGCAGCTGTTATTAAAGGTCGTAATACAAGTGGGCTAACAGCATGGAAAGACAGTTATAGAAAAACATTGAAAGAAATTGAGGAGGAAAGAATGAAACACCATGAGGGTATAGAAGACACTACATTAGAAAAGATTTTAGTTAACAACATTACTCAATTAAAAAAACAATGAATTTATTCGACGTACACCCCTTATTCAATATCGAGATTGTAAAGGGGAAAGGCTGCAAGGTTTGGGACAAGGAGGGGGATGAATACCTTCTCGGTTATCAACAGTTTGCAACAAACGCTAGCGGACAAACTGGAGAAGGCTTTGGGCTATGATGATTATGCTTTGTTCCTGATAAACATGGGGCGGAAGCGAATGAGAATGTGTTGAAGCTGGCTTCTTTAATGGTCACTATATATTTGCTTTCTTTCCTTTACCTTTTCTTTTGCCTGATGTACAAAGCCATGCCGTATAAAGTATAACAATCTGCCATTATCTGTTGCAGGATAAAGAAATTATCTTTTCCTTTGCCGCGCTTTAAGAGATTATTCTTTTGAGCAGATAAACATGGTGAGTGTAGCTCAGTCGGTTAGAGCATTGGATTGTGGTTCCAAGGGTCGTGGGTTCAAGTCCCATCATTCACCCCACAAGGGAAAAAACAGGGAAACTGTTCCGCTAAGGGGCAGTTTCTTTTTTTTGCAACAAGGCTGACATGGGGAAAAAACAACTGAGGGGCATGACCCTTGATGAACTGAAGGCTGTTGCCGCCGAAGCTGCCTTGCCCGGATACGCCGCCGGGCAGATAGCCGACTGGCTGTACAAGAAGCGGGCTGACGGCATACAATCCATGGCCAACCTCCCCGCCGCCAAGCGCAACCTGCTGGAAGAAACGTATGAAACAGGCGCAACTCCCCCCGTCAATGCCATGCAATCGGCTGACGGAACAATCAAATACCTCTTCAAGGCAGGGGAAAACCGCTTTGTAGAATCCGTCTATATTCCATCCGGCGACAGAGCCACGCTCTGCGTATCTTCACAGGCAGGCTGCAAAATGGGCTGCCTTTTCTGCATGACGGGCAAGCAGGGCTTCGCCGCCAACCTGACCGCCGCCGAAATCCTGAATCAGATACATTCCATCCCCGAAGCTGCCAAACTGACCAACATCGTATTCATGGGCATGGGCGAGCCGTTGGACAACGCCAGCGAATTGTTCAAAGTGTTGGACATACTGACCGCCCCCTACGGATACGCATGGAGTCCCAAGCGGATTACTGTCTCTACCATCGGTCTGCCGAAGAGTTTGAAACGTTTCTTGGACGAAAGCAACTGTCATTTGGCTGTCAGCCTTCATTCCCCCTATCCGGCGGAGCGGCTTTCGCTCATGCCTGCAGAAAAAGCCTTTCCGATGGCGGACACCATTGAACTGATCCGGCAGTACGATTTCTCACACCAGCGGCGTGTTTCCTTTGAGTATATCATGTTCAAAGGGTTGAATGACAGTCGGAAACATGCGGAGGATTTAGCCCGTCTGTTGTGCCGCATCCCGTGCCGCGTGAATCTGATACGCTTCCATGCTGTCCCCGGCGTTCCGTTGGAGAGTGCGGACACGGCGCAAATGGAAGCCTTCCGGGATACACTGAATGCCAAAGGGATCCTTTGCACCGTCCGCTCTTCGCGGGGCGAGGATATTCTGGCAGCCTGCGGCATGTTGTCAACGGCAAAAAAGGATTACATTTGCGCGGATGAAATCAGTTAAACGGAACGCTATATGAGGGTACGTCTTTTAGGATTCGGCTTAGTGTCGCTTTGGTTGCTGGGAGCTTGCAGCGGCAGTCCTTTGGGAAAGAGGGCGACGGGCATGATTTACGAGGTGGTGGTGGTGATGGAGCAGTCGGATTGGGATAGCGAGGCGGGTGAAGCTGTCAAAAAGGACTTGCAGTCGGACGTTCCCGGACTTCCCCAATCGGAGGCGACCATGAAGGTGATTTATTCACCCCCTGCCAAGTTTGACGGTATGCTCACCTATGTGCGGAACATATTCCTCTTGAACATTAATCCGGGCAGATTCACCAAAGTATCGCTTCACGCCGAGAAAGACCGCCGGGCAAACGGGCAGACGGTTGTCGTCATGAACGCCCCCGACAAGGAAACCGTACAGGACTATATGAAAGAACACGTTAATATACTGGCAAATTATTACAGTGCCGTAGAAAGAGCCCGCCTCACCACCCTGCTTGATACAGATTACAGCAAAGCCTTGACGGACAAGGTTACCGACAAGTTCGGCATCGCCCTGAAAGTGCCTTCTGCCATGAACACCTCCAAAGAGGACGGGAAAGACTTCTTCTGGGCATCCAACAACGCCCCCACAGGTCGTACCGATCTGATTGTCTATACCTTCCCTTATCGTGATGCCGAGACGTTTACGCGCGAATATCTCATCGCCAAGCGCGATTCCGTGATGAAGTTGAACATGCCCGGCTCCTTCCCCGGCTCTTATATGATTACAGAAACCGCCTACATACAGCCAGCGTATAAGGCTATCACGGTCAACGGAAAGTACTGCGGCGAGCTGCGCGGCTTATGGCGCATGGAAGGCGACATGATGGGAGGCCCCTTTGTGAGCCATGCCCGCCTGGACGAATCCAACAACCGCGTTGTTGTAGTCGAAGGCTTTGTCTATTCACCGGAAACAGACAAGAAGAACTATATCCGCCGTATCGAAGCCGCTCTGTACACCTTGCACCTCCCCGGTGAAAACACCGAACTCCCCGAAATAGAAATAGTTTCCAACTACTAATCATTAAATTGTTATGGAAGAACGAATGATAAAAGCAGGTATCACCTGCGGAGATACAAACGGTATCGGTTGCGAAGTGATATTGAAGACTTTTGCCGATGCGCATATTACGGAACTTTGCACGCCCGTTATTTACGGCTCGACAAAAGCCTTCGCCCACTACCGCAAATTGCTGGAACTCCCTCCCGTGAATATGAGCACCATCTCGCGGGCAGAAGATGCAGGCGGCAATAGGGTCAATGTAATCAATTGCATCGACGAGGATCTGCCGATTGCTCCAGCAAAATCCACCCCCCAAGCCGGTCTTGCCGCCTTTAAGGCATTGGAAGAGGCGGTAAAGGATTTGAAGGAAGGGCGCATTGATGTTCTCCTTACCGCTCCCATCAACAAGCATAATATACAAAGCGAAAACTTCCGCTTCCCCGGTCATACCGAATACTTGGAAGAGCAATTCGGCGACAGCCGCCATAAAGCCTTGATGATTCTGATGAACGAGCGTATCCGTGTGGCGTTGGTCACGGGGCATATCCCCTTGTCGCAGGTGGCTTCTGCCCTTACAACAGAAGATATTACTGCCAAACTTGTCATTTTCAATCAATCCTTGAAGAAGGACTTCCGCATCATACGCCCCTGCATTGCCGTCCTCGCCCTTAATCCTCATGCCGGCGAAAACGGTTTGCTTGGAACGGAAGAGCAGGAGATCATCGCCCCTGCCATAGCGGAAGCTGAAAAACAGGGTGTTATGTCGTTCGGACCTTATTCTGCCGACGGCTTCTTCGGCTCGCATACGTTTGATAAGTTCGACGGTATATTAGCCATGTATCACGACCAAGGGCTTATACCCTTCAAAACGCTGGCTATGGAAGACGGCGTAAATTACACCGCCGGTCTGCCCATCGTCCGCACCTCCCCCGCACACGGGACAGCCTACGACATCGCCGGACAAAACAAAGCCTCTGAAGATTCTTTCCGTCAGGCACTCTACACCGCCATCGACATCTTCCGCAACCGTGCTTCCTACAAAGAAGCCACCGCACACCCTCTCCGCAAACAATACGTCAACAAAGGCAACGACAACGTCAAACTCGACCTTACCAAAGACGAAGGCTCTAACGCATAATGACCCCGAAAACAGCATGAAACAGGTCAGGGACTTATGGCAAACCTGTTTTCATGACAATGAAGACTTCGTCCGCCTCTTCTTCGACCATATATATAAGGAAGAGCAAACACTGACCATCCGGAAAAAGGGCGAAGTTGTCTCCGCCCTGCAAATACTGCCTTACACCATGACGTGGCGCGGCGGCGAAATAACGGTTGCCTATATCGCCGGATGCTGTACTTCTCCTGCTGAACGCGGCAAAGGATTGATGCGCGAATTATTCGGAAAAGCCCACAACAGGATTCAGGAAAAAGGTTTCGATATAGCCGCCCTCATACCGGCAGAGCCTTGGCTGTTTGACTATTACCGTACACTCGGCTATACTGAAGCCTTCAATTATTCCATTTCTGCCTACCACCGTCCGAAAGACCCAAAAGACACTGACACCGTTGCCTGCCGCTTTCTTTCGTTAAACGAGCAGCCCACCCCGCAATGGTTCGCCTTCTTCCGCCAAAAGATGCGTGAACGCCCTGCCTGCATACAGCACACGGAAGCCGATTTCCTCAACAACATCATTGATACCCAAATAAGCGGCGGCAGGCTCTACGGCTTGCTGAACAACCGCGCAGAGCCTGCCGCACTCGCCTTTACCCTCCCTTCGGAAGGAAACATCCGCATCAAAGAACTACTTTACGAGAACGAAGAAGCCCGACAGGCACTACTGTACATGGTAACCGAAGCCTGCCATACGGAAGAAGCCCTTTGCACTGTCCCCCCGCTCCCGTCCGGCTCGCACCGCTACGGCATGGCAATGATACTAAACAAGGAGATACAACTGTCGGGAGGATACATGAGCCTGATGCTTGACTAACTGCTTCCAAATACAAGCGAACCCGATACAATCAAAAGCGAAATTGCGCCTGCCCTATCTGCTTGCCAAAGTCATGCAGGCTGTTAAGTATCTTTTGCGATGTTGCCTTATTGGGTTTCCCGTAACCGTTGGCATAGTTCCACAACTGTTTCTGATTAAGCCCTGTAATCGCTTTCATTCCGGCAAATGAAATAAAGGAAGAATAATATTTCAAGAAACCGGACGTATCAAAAGCAAACTCAATCTCATAATCGCCTTTCAGTACATCCGGGATATCACTGTTTTCTTCCATAAACAACCTTAACCCTTCCAACAGACTTGCTTTCGTTTCTTCCACCGTATCCCCGGCACCGTAAGCACCGGGAACGCCTTCAATCCAAGAACCGTACTGATCCTTACCCCCTGTAATAATAGCCGTTAACGTTTTCATACCACTTCCTTTTTGTTTAGCAATCCAAATGAAGCGGGAGCTGGTTAGTTCAATTCCAGTCCCAACTCCTTCAGCAATGTCAACCGAAACCTTTCTGCCATCTCTTTAGATCCGTGATTGGGTATCGGAACCTTTCTCCCGTTTTTTGCGTAAATTATATGACTTCCACTTTGTCGAACTTTAACCCAGCCGTGCCGGATAACGATTCTGTGAAATTCTGAATATTTCATGATATTCAATCATCGCTTATTTGGTTGCGTTGCAAAAATGGTGATATTTCCATTGTATGCCAAATGAAATGTAGAGGGGATAGGGTTATTTAACGGCTATTCATTCATTCCCCCAGCACCTCCACGCACTTCTCCAGATTATCCGGACGTATAATTACATTCGCCGTGTCCCCTTCCGAAAAGGCATACATATATTCCACGAATATACCGTTTTGCGTTATCCTGTCCATCGCCTTGCCAAGTGCGCCCGACACATTGGGGCAACGCAGGCGTACCACGTCCGTTACGCTTATGCCGTAGGAATGTTCGCGCAATACACTGATTGCCTTCTCCGTGTCCGACACAATCAGGCGCAGGATGCCGAAGTCCGAGTTTTCGGACACCGTGAACGCTGTCATATTGATACCGGCTTCGCCCAATATCTTTGCCACTTCCGTGAAGCGACCTTTCTTGTTCTCCAGAAAGACGGATAATTGTTTTGCTATCATAAAGACTCCTTTCATTATTGATTATTATACATAAAGCAAGACGGTTACAGCAGTTTCCTATTGTCCTGCACATGCTTGGCTTTCCCCTGACTGCGTTCGATACTGTGCGGTTCCATGATCTTGATTTCCGGACGGATACCGATAACACTCAACAGCCTGTCGGCAATCTTTTTCTTCAATGCCAGCATACGGTTCATCTCGTCCGAATAATAGTCGGGACGAAGTTCCACCTGTATCAGGAACGTATCCGTATTGTTCACGCGGTCTATGATCATAAAGTAATGCGGCTCAAACTCAGGAAGCTCCAGAATGACAGCCTCCACCTGCGACGGGAATACATTCACCCCGCGAATAATAAGCATATCATCGCTGCGCCCCAAAATGCGATCCATACGGACAGCCGTGCGCCCGCAAGCACAGGTTTCGTAGTGCAATGCCGTCAGGTCGCGCGTGCGATAGCGAAGCATCGGCATCCCCTCCTTCGTCAGCGTGGTAAACACCAGCTCGCCCTGTTTGCCCGGTTCAACGGGTTGCAAGGTCACGGGATCTACTATTTCGGGAAAGAAATGATCCTCCCACAGGTGCGTCCCGTCTTGACATTCACATTCGCCTCCCACGCCGGGACCGCAAATCTCCGTCAGTCCGTATATATCATATGCCTTGATATGCAGCTTCTCTTCCAATTCCTTCCGCATATTCTCCGTCCAAGGCTCCGCACCGAAAGCACCCACCCGCAGTTGAAACTCTTCCAGCGGGATACCGCTTTCATGGATCGTCTCTGCCAGAAAAAGAGCATACGAGGGCGTACACGCCAAGCCTTTGGCTCCAAAATCATGCATCAGCTGAATCTGTTTCTGCGTATTCCCGCTGCTCATCGGGATAACCGTCCCCCCGATATTCTCCACACCATCGTGCGCACCAAGTCCCCCCGTAAACAGTCCGTAACCGTAGGACACTTGAATCGAATCATCTTTGGTAACCCCGTAAGCCGTCAGACAGCGGGAAACGCCCTCCTTCCAAACAGCCAAATCCTTCCGCGTGTAACCCACCACAATCGGCTTGCCCGTTGTCCCCGAAGAAGCGTGCAACCGCACAATCTCCGACATCGGCACCGCCATCAGTCCGAACGGATAGTTATCCCGCAAATCCTGCTTCACCGTAAAAGGCAGCTTCACAATATCATCAATCGACTGAATATCATCCGGCGTAATATCCATTTCCTGCATCTTGCGCCGGTAAAAAGGAGAGTTGTGGTAAGCATGTTTCACCACATTGCGAAGCCGGGTGCTCTGCAACTTGCGCATCTCCACCCGGCTCATTTTTTCCGCTGTCTCGTTCCACATCATAACTTGTAGTTTATTTATAGTAACAGTATCTTATCAAAGTGCGGGACAAAGTAACAGCTTTTTCAAACATTTTCATATCCTTTCCAGGGCAAACGCATATTGAATGGAAATCTTTATTCCAAGCGGCTTTGAGTCGTAAGGTTGAGGCGAAACGACAGCGGTACCGCTGTCGCTGACTGGGGGGCGAGGTAGAGACGCAATGCATTGCGTCTCTACGACGAAGGGCATACGCGAAGTGGAATAAGGCTTCGTCAGTGAGACGAAAGGCTTCGTCAGTGAGGAATAAGCCTTCGTCAGTGAGGAGTAAGGCTTAGTCAGAGAGAAGTAAGTGCTACTCCACTTAAATCGGCGTTTTCAGGCATGGATCGGGGTTACAAACAAGGGGGTTTTGACCGTTTCAAAGAGGAATAGAGCTTCGTCAGCGAGGATTAAGGCTTCGTCAGTGAGGAATAAGGCTTCGTCAGCGAGACGAAAGGCTTCGTCAGCGAGGATATGACTCTCGTCTCTAAAGAATAAAAAAGACAGTCTTCACACTGCCGGTGGAGGAGTGGGAATAAAAATAACAGTGCGGAAATACATTACTTTCGCAACGGCTTTGGCTGTTATAAAAGGTAGTATGCAAGATAATGTTTCGCTCAATTTGCCGTCGTTTGCCGTGAAAGTGTCCGTAAGGGAAGGGAAGCGTACCGTTTTCGATCCGGTGCGCGGCAAATATGTGGCATTGACTCCCGAAGAGTGGGTGCGGCAGCATTTTGTGCATTATATGATTGCAGAAAAGGGGTATCCCAAGGGGTTGCTTGCCAATGAGGTTTCCATTACACTGAACGGCACTGCCAAACGTTGCGATACGGTGGTTTACAACCGCTTTCTGGAGCCGCTGATGATTGTAGAATATAAGGCTCCCGCTGTTGAGATTACAGGCAGGGTGTTCGACCAGATCGTCCGCTACAACATGGCTTTGCAGGTGAAGTATCTGACGGTGAGCAACGGGATGAGCCATTTCTGCTGCCTGATTGATTATGCGGACGGCACCTATACTTTCCTGCCTGAACTGCCGGCGTATGCCGTTGTCTGCCTTCCTTGAATTGGGTGGTTTCACCTCATTTATGGTATATTTCACGCTAAACGGGTTGATTTAACCTTTACCGGTTGGCTTAATTCATACATTTGCCGGCTATTTCAAAATGAGGTGAAACGAGAAGATTGATTGATGACCAAACAGTTTAGTACTATTATTATCCTTTTCCTGCTGCAAGCGGCAGGTGGGTTTGCGTTGCGTGCACAGGTGACTGCGGCAAGCGGTATTGTCAGGGATTCCACGAGCGGGGAGCCTGTTTCTTTTGTTTCCGTTGTCTTTGAGGGGTCTTTGCAGGGAACGATGACCGACGACAAGGGTTTCTTCCGCTTGCAGAACGATGCGGGATATACGCGGTTGTCGGTCAGTTTCCTCGGCTATGAGACGAAGACTGTCCTGCTGAAAGCGGGGACGAAGAGCGAGGGTCTGAATGTGCTGCTCCGCCCCGTATCGTTTGAGATAGACGAGGTGGTTGTCCGTCCCGACCGCGAAAGGTATTCGCGCCGCGACAATCCTGCCGTTGAGCTGATCAAAAAGGTGATTGAGCATAAGAGCGACAACCGCATAGAATCCAAAGACGAATATAAGGTGGAAGTGTACGAGAAGCTGTCTCTTTCGCTGGACAATTTCAATCCCAATATAGAGAAGGGGATGATGAAGCGGTTTTCCTTTGTGAAGAACTACCTTGATACATCGGAAATCAGCGGCAAACCCATACTCACCCTCTCCGTCCGCGAAACGCTTTCCGATTATTACTACCGCAAAAGTCCCAAGACGGAAAAGACCCTGACGAAGGCAAAGCATCAGCAGGGTATCGACAAAACCTTAGACGACAGCGGGACAATTACAGCCAATCTGGAAGAGATATTCAAGGGTGTAAACATTTCCGACAATAATGTTACCATCCTCCTGAACCGTTTTGTCAGTCCGCTTTCTTCCGTTTTGGCAGTGTCCTATTACAAGTATTATATTATGGATACGCTGGACGTGGCGGGGGACAGGTGTGTGGATTTGGCATTTGTGCCGGTGAACAGTCAGAGCTACGGCTTTACGGGGCGGCTGTATGTTACGCTGGACGGGAAGTATGCCGTGAAGAAGTTTCTGCTGAACGTGCCGAAGGATATTAACCTGAATTGGGTGGACGGGTTGCGCATTGAACAGGAGTTTAAGCGGGGGGAAGACAGCACGTGGGTAGTCAGTTCGGAGAATACATACATCAATTTCTATGTCGTCCACGGAGCGCAGCAGCTGTATGCTCATCAATTCCGGCACTTCGACAAATACGACTTTGCCCCCGCCGGAGCCGATTCCGTGTTCAATCTTATCGGGGCACTCCACACCCTTCCTGAAGCAGAGGCACAGGAGGATACCTTCTGGATAAACAATCGCCACGTTCCCCTGCGCGAGAAAGAGAATGCCTTGAAAGACCTGATTGCCGAGTTGCGGAAAGTCCCTTCCTTCAATGCTGTCATTAAGACGGTCGAAGTGCTTCTTTCCGGCTATATCCCGACCATGCCGGAGAAAGAGGAAAGCCTGTTTGACTTTGGTCCCATGAACACCACGTTCAGTGCCAACCGCCTCGAAGGCTTCCGTATCCGTGCCGGCGGTATGACAACGGCTAACCTCAATCCGCGCTGGTTCGCAAGCGGCTATGTTGCTTACGGCACGGACGATCGCAAGCTGAAATATCAAGCCAAGCTGACGCACAGCTTCACCAAAAAGAAATACCACGAAAGGGAATCTCCCGTCAACAACCTTTCCATTCTCTACGAATACGACCTGTACACGCCCGGACAGGACTTCCTCTTCACAAGCAAGGATAATATGTTTGTCGCCCTGAAGGTCGGCGAGCCTGTCACGAAGATGCAGTATATCCGCAAGACACTGCTCCAGTACGAAAAGGAATGGCTCAACAATTTCGGTCTGCGGGCATGGTTGCGCCACGAGAACAATGAAGCTGTCGGCTCGCTGCACTACAACCGCTACGACACAGACGGTAGCTTTACCGGAATAAGAAGTTTCAACCTGTCGGAAGTCGGCTTGCACTTCCGCTTTGCTCCGGGCGAAAGGGCTTACAACAGCCGTATGGGCAAAGGCTCAGCGGCAAACCTTTCCAAAGATGCGCCCATATTTACCGCTTCTCATCAAACGGGCTTCAAGGGTGTTCTGGGGGGCGAGTATAATGTTCATCATACGGAAGCAGGTATGGATAAACGCATCTGGCTGTCATCATTCGGTCATATTGACGTAACGGTGAAAGCAGGCAAAGTTTGGAACGCCGCACCTTTCCCCCTCCTGATTTTGCCGAATACGAACCAATCCATCGCCATTCAGCCGGAAGCGTTCGCCATGATGCGTGCGCTGGAGTTTGTCACCGACCAATACGCCTCTTTCTACGTCACCTACTACCTGAAAGGCTGGATACTGAACCGGATACCTTACGTTAAATGGCTGAAACTGCGCGAGGTTCTCTCCGTAAACGGCATATACGGTAGTCTGTCGGACAAAAACAATCCCGCCCTCAACCCTGCGGGACTCTTCCAATTCCCCGAAGGGACACGCCCCTTGGGCAAAACGCCCTACATGGAGGCAAGCGTAGGTTTGGATAACGTTTTCAAGATACTGCGGATAGATTATTATCGGCGGCTGACTTATCTGAATGAGCCGAATATAAAGAAGGGGGGAGTTCGTATTGCGTTGCGCTTTTCTTTCTGAGAACGTTACAGCATTATTTTTTGCCGGATGATTTCTTTTCCTTTTCGGGCTATTATCAAACAGATGCCTTCGTAGGGTAAATCAAGCTGTTTCTCATTTTCTGTAAACAGAAGCATTAACTTGCCGGCAGCGTCATATAAACGAACTTCATATAAAGCCGGATTGAAGAGTATCCCGTTACGATAATAAAGACCGACTTCAACGGCATCATTTATTGAGGAGGCAGATTTTGTAAACATTGCCGACAGCCAGGTATCCTTTTCTATTCTAAACGTATAATCCTTGTCTAATGAGATTATATAACCGTTTTTATCCAGCCAGTAATCAAAAGAATAATCTTTTTCAGGTTGTGCAATGACTGTTATTATTGATGCCGAATCATATTTTTCATCCGTTTGAGTTTTTAGGATTGTTTCTCCGCGATCTGCCTTGTATAATACAAGCAGGGAATATTGGGGTTTTTGCACCGGCTTTTCGGGTTCCGGTTCAGGTTCCGGTTCGGGTTCCGGCAAACGCTCAAAATCTAACGAAAGAACAGTATCTTTTAAAATCACAAAATAGATGGCACCATTATTTAAACGGTATTGACTTCTGTCATATTCAACGTCAATAGTTACGGATGTGTTTTCTCTGATATAAATTATTTCTTCGTAAAGTCTTGCAACACCATTAATTATGCTGTTGTAATTTTCCATATTGGATTTTACCTGTAAGGAATAATAAGCGATAGCATCTGGCAGACGCTCAAAATCCAAAGTTAGAACTGTATTTTCTGAAATCACAAAGTTTATATTGTCATTACTTAAACGATATTTATTCCTGTCATATTCAATTTTGACATGTACCCGGGTGTCTGCTTTGATATAAGCTATATTATCGTGAGGTATTGAATCGTTAATACGATAGCTGTAATCATCAATATTGGAGTTTATTAGAAGGGTATAATAGACCTGTGAGACCGGTTCCTCTTCGTCTGCCGGAATCAATAAGCCTCCTCTGAAATAAGAGTTTACGTTATCGTCATATCCGTATATCTCTTCAGTTCCTTTCGGTATATGTAATCTTATTGACGAATAAAAAGCATTATCACTGATAAATATGCCCCTCAAATTATCCCACGTTAAATAAACATCCAAACCGTCACAATTAGTAAAAACATCGCTGTCAACAAAAATGGATGTACTTGGTATTTTTATTGACCTTAGTGACAAGCAATTCTCAAAAGAATTGGCACCAATCGTTTCCAGGCCTTCATGCAAAATGACAGTCGTCAAGCCGGAACAAGAACTGAAGCAATAGTTGCCTATACTTTTTACAGCAGCCGGTATTTCTATGGCTGTTAATGCTTCACAACCGACAAAAGCGGCAGTCCCAATAGATTCCAGCGTCTTCGGCAGAATAATCGAATTTAAATTTTTATTGTCTCGGAATACATTATCATCAATTATATTGACTGTCAATCGGGTTTGTAAAGGATCATAAGGAAATTCATGAGGAATTATTATTTGGGACTTGTTTCGGGTTATAGGATTACTTATTAATTTAGCCGTTCCGGCAATCGGATTTACCACAAATGCTAAACCTTCATATTCGTAAACTGAAGTTCTTGGAACAAAAATGGTTCCTCCTTTGAAATGGAATTCTGTAGAAAAGTCATCACGGACATCATAATATACATTTTTGCTTTCTTCCGGTACATATAATCGTATGCTTGATTTTACAGGGTTCTCTGCGCTGTCTGTAAAGGAAAAAGCATCCTCACTGATAGTGATACCATTCAGATCTTCCCAATTTAAATAAACATCCAAATTAGCACAATTATTAAAAACATATCTACGAATAGAAGTTACTGTAGCAGGTATATTTGCTGATTTTAACGAACTGCAATTCGCAAAAGATTTTTCAGAAAGAGTTTTTAAATTATCAGGAAAATGTATGGATTTTAACGAGGTACAATTATAAAAAACTCTTTCAGAAAGAGTTTCTAAATTATCAGGAAAATGAATGGATTTTAACGAGGTACAATTATAGAAAGCTCTTTCAGAAAGAATTTTTAAACTATCCGGCAACTTTACCGAGTCTAATTTTTCGCAATCTGCAAAACAGTACGTACCAATAGTTTCTACAAACTTTGGTATATCTATTGATTTTAACGAACTACAATTATGAAAAGCCTCATCTTCAATTATTTTCAAACTTGTCGGTAAATTTACAGTAGCTAAATTGCGACAATCTAAAAAGCACCCGCGTTCTATGTTTTCCACAAAAAGCGGTATAACTATTGATTTTAACGAACTGCAATGACTAAAAGCACCGAAAGAAAGGATTCTTAAATTATCCGACAACCTTACCTGTTCTAATTGTTTACAATCCGAAAAACAGGAATCACTAATAGTATTTACAGAATTTGGTATTTTCAGTATTTTTATGGGAGAATTAGCAAAAGCACTGCTGCCAATCGTTTTTAAGCCTTCCGATAAGTTTATTGTATCCAAAGAACAATTAAAAAAACAATATTGTCCTATGTTTTCTACATAATCCGGTATATCTATTGATTTTAACGATGTGCAATAACTAAACAGCCTTTCCGGAAGATCTTTAAAAAGGGGATTTTCAGAGAATACAACACTCGTTATATTTTTGCAATTTTCAAATACAGATTCACCTATGATTTTTATATTGCTTAAATCAATTTTTTTTAAAGAAGAACACCCAAAGAATGCTTTGGCACTGATAGATTCAACCCTTTCTAAGGCGACACTCTCCAAGTTTTCGCAATTGTAAAAGGCTCCTTCACCGATGCTGGTAAACCCCCTAATTGTTACCGATTTCAATTTTTTTTGACTTTCAAATGCCCACTTGGATATTTCACGTACAGGTATATCCTTTTCGTTTGTAACGGAAATAGTATTATAGACCGTTACACTTTCTGCAAGCAGGTCACTTTTAACACCTGCTATTACAGCATATCTCCCTTCAGTCTCCGAAAAATATATATCATAAACAACTCCGTCTATAACACGGCTATCATAAGGATAAACTTTATCCTCACTCTTGCAATAGAAGGAACAGCATATTAACCCTATGAGGATGAACGTTTGTCTCATGATTTGAATATTTGATGAAAGCATATCTTAGAACGGGCAAAAATAGAGAAAAACGGGGAATACCTGCCGGCAAGCAGAATTATTTGTGCAAACACAGGCGCAATATATCCATACAGCCTTCGTTATTGTAGGGATTGTTGTAAAAAATTTGCCTTATTTGACGAATAAATAAAAAATATGAGACTACAACTTGCGTCCGTCGCGCTGTTTTTCATTCTGTTTACAGGGAGTTGCATGGTTCCCAAAGATGTTGTTTATTTTCAGGGAATTGATGACTTGACAAAGGGAGAAGTGGAAGCGATGTATCAGAAATATGATATACGTGTCTGTCCGGACGACCTGCTTACGATTTCGGTCACGGCATGGGATCAGACGGTAGCCGTGCCATTTAATCCCTCCACCTTTACGCTGAGTGCTACGGAGGTAGAGACGCAGGCGCAGGGTCAAAGGACAGCAGCAACTAGTAATACGGTTCAAACACCGACCTATCTGGTGGATTCGGAAGGAGACATACAGTTTCCCGTCATCGGTAAAGTGCATGTTGCAGGCTTGACGATACGGGAGCTGTCCGACAAATTGCAGGGAGAGATAGCGCATTATATCGACAAGCCGCTGGTTCATGCGCAGCTGTCCAATTTCAAAGTGAATGTAATCGGGGAAGTGACGCGCCCGGGACCTGTTATGTTCATGAGTAACGAGAGGGTGTCCGTTCTTGATGCCATATCTATTGCCGGCGATTTGACAATCAATGCCAATCGGCATAATATTTTAATTATCAGAGATAATAATGGAAAAAAGGAGTATGCGCGTCTTAATATTATGAACACATCCCTGTTTTCCTCCCCCTATTTCTATCTGAAACAGAATGATGTGGTTTATGTGGAGCCGAACGCCGCCAAGATACGGAATGCCCACTACAGTCAGGCGCAACAGTATAACGTCTCCCTGTTCTCCTCCATATTCAGTGCCGTGAATATTATGGCTACTCTTTTATTGGCAATCACCAGAAGATAAAACGTATAATGGATACTTTGAAAAATACAGCTCCCGCCGACAGCGAGACGCTTGGCTTGAAAACCATTATTGTCGGCTACGTCCGGAAATGGCGGGTCTTTGCCGTTGCCGCCTTCATTTCTCTTATCCTTGCTGTCCTCTATCTGGTGTTAGTGCCGAGCACGTATGAGGTGATGGCGCGGATACAGCTTCAGGAAGATGAGGGCACTTCTGCCTCCTTCGGTTTGGGCGAAGCCGCCGGATTGATGCGCTCGTTCGGCTTGGGCGGCGGCGGCGGCGGGTCTGTCAGCATAGATGATGAAAGAGTGATTCTTGCATCGAACGAACTGTTGCGGGAGGTTATCAAAAAGTTGGACATGCAGGTGGCATATATGAAGCCGAATGCGATTTTATATAAGATGTATGAGGATGTGCCGCTTTCTCTGACTTTTAATGAAGAAACAAGTGCCAATATACCGAACAAAATGACCTTCAAGGCGGCGATTGATGAAGCCGGACGGGCGAAGGTGTCCGTCAAAATAAGAGAAGGGAAGAACTATTCATTTGAATATGATGCACTGCCTGCCGTCATCCGGCTTCCACAGGGGGATTTCACTTTGGACTACAACAAAGAGTACCCCGAAAAGGTGACATCCTATAAAATGAAAATGATAGTAAATCCGTTGAGCTGGATAGCCGAAGAGCTGGAGAAGCAGTTGCTGATAGAAGACATAAGCAAATCCTCCAACATCATACAAATCAGCTTTCAGGACTATGAAAAGCAGCGGGGGACAGACTTGCTGAATACGCTTGTCAGTGTATACAACAAGCAGTATGAAGAAGTCAAGCTGCATAAGTCAAACAAATCCATACTTTTCGTTGAAGAGCGCATCAATAACATGCTGAAAGACTTGTACGACACGGAACAGGCGTTGGAAGAGTTCAAGCAGAAAAACAAGGTGACTGATCCGGAACATGATTTACAATTCAATGTTGCCCAAATGCAGGAGTTGCAAACGAAAATCATTGATGCGGAAACACAGAGCTATATCATTGACCTGATGGACGATTTTGTGAAAGACCCTGCCAACAAATACAGTGTCGTCCCGATGCTGCTTAGCACACAGGCAGGAGAAACGGGCGGCGGCTCCATCTCCCTCTACAATCAAAAGCTGATGGAACGCACCCAGCTGCTGAAATCATCGCGGGGAGAAAGCCCGCTTGTTCTCCTCGTAAACGAGCAGGCTGACCAGCTGCACGAGGGAGTCGTCCAATCCGTTGCAAACGCCAAGGGAGCGTTCCGGCAGACGCTTGCCGACCTGAAAGACAAGGAAAAACGACTGTTCGGGAAGATGGGGCAGGTGCCCACGCTGGAAAAAGAGTATGTCAATTTCAAGCGGCAGCAGGAAATCAATCAGGGCGTTTATCTGCTCCTGTTGCAAAAAAAAGAAGAGATAGCCATGACCATCGGCGAGATGCAGGAACATGCTCGCATCGTCGATAAGGCTTTTATCAAGCAGAAAAGGGTGGCTCCGCGCACGCTCTATGCCGGTCTGGGCATGATAGTGTTCACCCTGCTGATACCCGTTATCTGGCTGTTCTGCAAAGAACAGACCTTAGCCCTGCTTGAAGAGTATCGCAAATCCGCTTAACCAATTTATTTCAGGGCTGTAGAGACGCAAAGTTTTGCATCTCTGCTGTTTTTTGGGCAGCAAATGAGGAGTCGAAAGGATTCGGTATCTGTGGTGAAAATATGTCAAATACTTCAGGACAACCGCACCAAATCATCTGTAAAATCCCCCCCTTGGTCTTTCCCTCTTGATCTTACCCCCCTCCTGTGGAGAGGGGCTGGGGGAGAGGTCATAATTTTAGTGAGTTCTGTCCGAAAACTGATTTTTGAAAAGGTGGATGCCGGTAGAGATTAGGATGCGCTTGTTAGTGCCGGATATTCTGACCTCAATATTGAGCAGTCCTTTCTTGGTGTTGTTGTCCGCTTCCTTTGTGCGGTCGAATAAATAGCGTAATTGTATGTTATCCATTTGCTTAATTATTGAGCGGGCAAATGTAATTTGGTTTCGCACATGTGCGAAATATGTGCGAAATATCTTGCAAATGGTTACAATATATATACATGTAATTACACTGTTTGCATTAACAAACCCGTGAAGCGGAGCTGAAAGCCGCTATTTTGCAGGATATTCACCAATTCTTTATAAGAACTGAAAAATGCAGCTTGCAGGATGTCCCGAAGGGACAAAAGATTTCAGCCCCACATGAAGCGAAGCGGAATGTGGGGTTAACGGAAAGGGCGACCCGATGGAGTCTTGAAAGGACGATACAAATACAAATGATGATTTACAAACATATAATATCCGGTCGTTTTTTCAGAACTTATTGGCATTCGTTCCGTTAACCCCACATTCCGCTTCGCTTCATGTGGGGCTGAAATTTTGCATTCCTTCGGAAAGTGCGTAATATTTATAGCTACGACTGTTTTTATACAGAACTCACGTTAATTAGCAATGCCATAGAGACTACTGTTGGATATGGATTGCTGTTGA
>LBCX01000413.1 GCA_001657575.1 Bacteroidales bacterium Barb4 | reverse complement strand
CAAAGCAGGTTGTTTTTCACGTTATGAGTTTTTTACCGCTGTAACATGATTTTTGCCTGTCCAGGGCTCTACGATCCTTTCCATGCCGTCAAGCAGGATATCCTGATACTGTTTCGTCAGATACCTTATCTTTAAATGATTTCTGTCGGGTAATTTGTCCAAAGTCTTTAGGGTTTTGTGTAGAATATCGGATAAACGATGTACCCATTCATTGCATTGCGGTTGAGACATGTTACAGGTAGCTCCATGATATTCCTGCAGGGGATTATTCTTTAAATACGAAAGAACAAGTAACAGCTTGTCTTCAATCAGGGGAATTTTACCTGTTTTACGGTTATAAGTTATTCGCTCTCTGATTTTACCGGTCAGAGTAAAATGTGAATGATATTCTTCTCGCCGGTACTTGAATGCCGGTAAAAACGCCTTAAATTCTGTAACATCGAATCCTGTGAGAGACAACAATCAGGTTGGTTTTTTTCGAATCCTGTCGTATTTCATGATTGCTTTTCATTTTAGCATGTCACAAATGTATAAAAAGAACGCTTTATTCAACTAATTTAACGTGAGTTCTTTATAAGAAATAGTCGTAATTATTTAAGATATTATGCACATTCCGAAGGAATGCCGGATTTCAGCCTCACATGCAACGCAGTGGAATGTGGGGTTAAGATGAATACATTCCAAGTGCTGTTTTTTTGAATCCGATGCGTGTGACGGGTTGGAAGAAATGGGCTATTTTAGCCATTTCTCCAAAGGCATTTCTTTGCTTTGCCTGCTTCAGTGTGTTGCTGTGGTGTGGTTGGCGGTTATGCGTTGTGAGGCGATAACGCGGCTGCGAACTTCCCGGTAGGTGATGATTCCGAGAGACTTTGTTGCTTTGCCGATAGCGGCATTGTTTACGATTGCCATGACTTAATATTATTTAATGTTAATAATGTGGTTATTGAAAGGGTTGTATCTTGGTTTTCCTATAAAGGTAAAATGTTTCCGGAACGTAGGCAACACGCAGGCATGACGTAGAAAGGACGTAAGTGTCAGGGAGTGTACGTGTTGAAGTGTCATTTTGTCAGGGAGTCGTGAGGGTGTTTTGACAGCGTTTGTGATTGTTTTGCATGATTTTGTAAAAAATGGTGTTTTTTTTGCGGGGGGGGGTATTTTATTACAGTTAATTAAGGGTTGCATGGTGGTTGTTAAGGGTTTGGATGGTCGGATTAAGGGATTTTAAGGGGATGAAAGGGGGTAATTTTGTTTAAGAAGGTGTAATTTTAATAAATTCCTTGCACTTCATGCAGGGCTGAAATCCTATATCCTTGTTTAAAAATATCTTTTTCCATACCAAGTAATTTATATGGTAATTATACCCGTTGTGCATTTAGAAAAAAGTAAAGAAAGATTGTTCATTTGACTAAAAAGTCGTATATTTAACTGTCTGACAAACGATTAAATATAATGAACAATCTGATACAAAATTACGAACTTATTCTGAAAGAATTGACAAACCTTTGCGTGGATATAACAGGTTTCAAACAAATCAGACAACCAAAATTATCTGATTTGGAGCTGGTTGCGCTAAATTTGACTGCCGAGTACATGTCTTTAAATTCTGAATTACAGCTGTTTGGAGTCATAAAAGGAACCTGTCCTGACAACAAAACAGACCGGAGCGTTTACAACAGGCGCAGAAGAAAACTCTTTGACTGCACGGAAAAAATCCGCCGGCAACCAAGCCAAAAATTTTCTTGTCCAAGCAATCTATTTATTATTGACTCAACTCCCGTTGAAATTTGCAAAACAAGCCGTGCAAATCGCTC
>LBCX01000412.1 GCA_001657575.1 Bacteroidales bacterium Barb4 | reverse complement strand
GGCTTTTCTTAACTTCCAAAATCTCAAGGAACAGCTGGAAAAGGTCATTAGCCTTGTGGGATCAAAATACGACATTAAATTTTATTGAGTACTTAATTTACAAACCTCCAAAGGCATGCCGTCAACAATCACATACCCCTTATCTGCACTGACCTTCCCGGCCGGGCATTTGCGCAGCTGCTCCCCGAAGTAAAATAATTTTCGTTTGCGCCGATTATAAACACTGCGTTCCATTTTATCACTTATAGCCCTGGGTAGAACCCTAAACAATTGATGCTTTGAATCAATGCCCATATACCCGGAGGTCAAATCTACAGCTACAAGTTTCATATCCGAGAGACGGGGAATACGTATTTGATTCATAAAATTCATTTTTGTCTCTACCTATTGTAATATCTCCAATATTTTTCCGTAATTTATGGCGAAGTTGTTCATATACTTAATTGTTTGGTAGGCAAGTAAATATAATCATTTTATTGATAATGAACAACTTCTTTTTTACTTTTTTCTAAATGCACTACGGGTAAAGATACCATCAAGAGAGTTCTGAAAGAACGATACAAAATGCAACCTGTAATATTTGGTCGTTCTTTCAGAACCTATTGGTAATTGTTCTTATAACCCCACATTCCGTTTTGCTTCATGTGGGGCTGAAATATCCCGTCCCTTCGGGACGACCACACAACAGATTTAATATAAACTAACAGGAACTAAATTTGCAAATTTGTGCAGCGGCAGTTTTCTCTATTGTTTGTACTCGTTTAAGATATTTTATATAGTTATTCTTTGATAAATTCGGGTACTTAAATCTTGCAACTATTTCTGCAGATTCAGCCTGCGATAAACTGTCAATATTATAACCTTCTCTTTCGCAAAAAGTAAAGATTCCTATGCAATCTTTAAATTTATAAGTGGTAAAATACGCAAATAATATCTCTTCCTTAGAAAATTCTTTGTTTACCATCACCGACAGCATTATTTCTATTATTTTTCTTTTTAATGTTATTTCCCTGTCTTCTGTGATATTCCGAATAAGTTGTTGAACGATAGTACTTGCTCCTTCTATTCTTTCTGCAATAATATTTTTAACGATGGCTCTAATTATCGAATAAATATCAATTCCTCTATGTTGAAGAAATCTTTTATCTTCAATACAGATTAACGAATTAACTAATAAATCAGGAATTTTATATTGCAATCTGTTTGATTTCGTAATTTGTTCTTTGACAATGAAGAATCTTTTTCTAAATAAAGGGTTAAATTGCAAAAAGACAAATGATATGTACATTATAAAGTGACCTGAAAAATAATTCAACCACTTTATCATGATTTTATCATTTGGATAGTACCTTGAGAATCCGCTGCCGTTGAAATAAATACACCCTGAAGCTCATTTTTTTGCTTAATATTAAACGATATGTAGTTCTTGATTCCCTTTCTTGACCCTTTTCAATAATATTTAAATATACTTTGCTTCTACTTAAATATCTTCGTTCAAAGTATCCATGCACTTCAAGGAGTACTCTATTTTTTCTCTCAAAGATGGTTTCTTCTCCATTAGGATGGATATCTTTAATTGGTATTGTTAATTTAATATAGTCAATTCATTATTGAGCTTTAAAAACAATAAATTCAAAGACTTTTCAATCATGTGTTCCGCTTTGCTGTAACATTTCCCTTTCCGCTTGAACCTTGCCAAATAATGCCGGATTCTACTGTTGTATCCCTCAACGGTAAATGTCTCCGCTTTAGTTTGCAAATGTTTTTCCGCAGGGATAAATTCCCTGTAACTTTTCCAATAATCAGAACAATAGAAT
>LBCX01000106.1 GCA_001657575.1 Bacteroidales bacterium Barb4 | reverse complement strand
ATGCGCTTGTCCCGCTTGAACCGCTCGGCTTTGGTATCCCATTGCAACTCCGTAGCCGTTAAGCCGACGGATATATACTTCTTGCTTCGGCATTCGGGTCATGCGACCAAAGGAGAAATTTGAATGTTGCCATGTTTCTGACTTTTCTAACTGTTTTCCAAATCTATTTTTTCTACTTCCGCTCTGACAGTACGTTTGCGGGTTGTTTTTATCTAACTGTTTTCTAACTGTAAACGTAAAAGATAGTACAAAAACAGTATATTTGTACCCCTAAACTCAGATGCAAAAGCGACAGCTGAAAGACAAGAGGTTAGACAACAAATCTAACCTCTTTCTTTTTGGATAGGAAAACAATAGTAATACCTTTCGCTAAAAAATATAATGAAAAAGAACCACATCTGTACCCCCGTCCTGTCAGCATTGCTGACCTTGCTGCCTGCCTCCGCCGTAGCAACCACCCCCGCCGACAATCTCACCCCCGTCGATTACGTAAGCCCTTTGATGGGCACGCAATCCACCTTTGAATTTTCCACAGGCAATACCTACCCCGCCATCGCCCGCCCCTGGGGCATGAACTTCTGGACGCCGCAGACCGGCAAGATGGGCAACGGCTGGACTTATGGCTATACGGCAAACAAAATACGCGGCTTCAAGCAGACACATCAGCCCAGCCCGTGGATCAACGATTACGGGCAGTTCTCCCTGATGCCCGTTGTCGGCAGCCCCGCGTTTGATGAGGATAAACGCGCCAGCTGGTTCTCCCACAAGGGCGAAACGGCGAAGCCTTATTATTATAAGGTGTATCTGGCAGAGCATGACGTGGTGACGGAGATAACGCCTACCGAGCGGGCTGCCATGTTCCGCTTCACCTTCCCCGAAAGCGACAGCTCGTTTGTCGTGACGGATGCTTTCGACAAGGGTTCGTATATCAAGGTCATCCCCGACGAGAATAAGGTCATCGGCTATACAACCCGCAACAGCGGCGGCGTGCCTGCCAACTTCAAGAACTATTTCGTGATAACCTTCGACAAGCCTTTTACCTATCGGGCAACCTTTGCCGACGGCAGTCTGCATGTTAATGCGCCGGAGCAGCAGGCAGAACATACCGGTGCCGTGATCGGCTTCCGCACGCGGAAAGGGGAGCAGATTCACGCCAAAGTTGCCTCCTCCTTCATCAGCTTTGAGCAGGCGGAACGGAACATGGAGGAACTCGGCAATGACAGTTTCGACGCGCTTGCCGCCAAAGGAAAGGAAGCATGGAACAATGTACTCGGCAAGATTGAAGTGGACAGCGGCAGCCTTGACCAATACCGTACGTTCTACTCCTGCCTCTACCGCTCGCTGCTTTTCCCCCGCAAGTTTTACGAAATAGATGGTGCGGGAAATGTGGTGCATTACAGCCCCTACAACGGCGAGGTGCTGCCCGGTTATATGTTCACCGACACAGGCTTTTGGGATACCTTCCGCTGCCTTTTCCCCTTCCTCAACCTGATGTACCCTTCCGTGAACAGGGAAATGCAGGAGGGACTTGTCAATGCCTACAAGGATAGCGGCTTCTTCCCCGAATGGGCAAGTCCGGGGCACCGCGATTGCATGGTTGGCAACAATTCAGCTTCCGTTCTCGTTGATGCCTATATGAAGGGTGTGAAAGCCGATGATATGGAAACGATTTACAAAGGCTTGCTGCACGGCACGGAAAATGTCCACCCGAAAGTATCTTCCACCGGTCGGCGCGGATATGAATATTACAACAAACTCGGCTACATCCCCTACGATGCCGGCATCAACGAAAACGTCGCCCGCACTCTCGAATACGCCTACGACGACTGGTGCATCTTCACCCTCGCCAAAGCCCTCAAACGTCCGCAACAGGAAATCGACCGTTTCGCCAAACGCGCCATGAACTATAAAAACGTCTTCGACAAGGAGTCTCGCCTTATGCGCGGCAAGAATGCGGACGGTACCTTCCAATCCCCCTTCTCCCCCCTCAAATGGGGCGATGCCTTCACGGAGGGGAACAGCTGGCATTACACATGGTCGGTCTTCCACGACCCGCAGGGCTTGATTGACCTCACAGGCGGACAGGACAACTTTGTAGCCATGCTTGACTCCGTCTTTGCCGTCCCGCCCGTGTTCGATGCAAGCTACTACGGGCAGGTCATCCACGAAATCCGCGAAATGACCGTCATGAATATGGGCAACTATGCGCACGGCAACCAGCCCGTCCAACATGCCATATACCTCTACAACTACGCCGGTCAGCCGTGGAAAGCCCAATATTGGTTGCGCGAAGTAATGAACCGCATGTACACCCCTGCCCCCGACGGCTACTGCGGCGATGAGGACAACGGGCAGACCTCCGCATGGTACGTCTTCTCCGCCCTCGGCTTCTACCCCGTCTGCCCCGGTACAGACCAGTATGTTGCCGGTGCCCCTCTCTTCAAGAAAGCCGTCCTGCACTTGGAAAACGGCAATACTTTCGTCATCAACGCCCCTGCCAACAGCACCGAAAACAAATACATCCGTTCCCTCTCTCTCAACGGACAACCTTCCACCCGCAACTACCTCACGCACGGCGAACTCCTGCAAGGCGGAACGATGGATATAACGATGGACAATCAGCCGAACACCGCCCGCGGCATCCATACCGCCGATTTCCCCTACTCCTTCTCCAAAAGAATTGAGCCTTGAGAAACTAATCCCTAACAGGGTTTCAAAACCCTGTTAAGGATGTACTTCACTCGTTAAAGGTCAGTATCTGCCCGCTGAGTTGCAGAAGGGATATTTCGCACAGTTTCGTATTGTACTCGGCTATGGAGCGGCGTTCTTCGGCTTCAAGCAGGTTGTTTTGCGCTTCGCGAAGCTCGATGCCGGAAAGATCGCCCAAGCGGTAGCGGTCGATGGCAATGGCATAGTATTCTTGGGCGGCGGTGAGGTTGGACTTCTCTAATTCCCACAGGTCAAGGTTGTTCTGGTAAGCCATCCACAGATTACTCATGTCCGCACGGAGAGACAGCTCCAATTCCTGCTTGCGCAGTTCGCTGTTCTGTATCTGGAGACGGGCGTTGCGTTGTTCGCGACGGCGGTTCATACCGTCAAAGAGATTGACGCCGAGGGTGATGCCATAGTTCAGTCCTAGACGCTGTTGCAGTTCGGTTGTCCCGACTTCATTCCAGTTCGCCGTGTATCCGTAGCCCACATTCAGTGACAGATAGGGGAAACGGCGGCTCTTTGCCCGTTTATAGTCCAGTTCGGACAGCCGCTTGTTCTTCTGTGCCACCAACAAGGCGGCGTTTGTCGCCTGTGTGTTTTTCCACAAATCCGCTTCATCAAGAAAAGGATTGGGGAAGATAGCCGAATCCTGTATCTGTATCTGTTCCTCCACATTGTCGAGAGCCATCAGCTCATTCAGACGGATGCGGGAACGATGCACCACCTCGCGCTGGTTCAACACTTTGGAACTGTCTGAATTGTAATCCACCTGCGCCTGCTGCAAGTCAAGGCGCGACATGGAGCCGATAAAATACCGCTGCTCTACAATGCGCAACCGCTCCTTGGACAGTTCCAGCGACGACAGCAGGTTATGCAAGCGTATCTTTTGCCGTATCAGATTATAGTATTCCCCCGAAAGGTTGGCGGCAAAGTCCTCAATAGTCATTCGCGTATTCAGCTCGCCCATACGCTGCAACTCCTTCAAACGCTCATAGTTCGCTTGGATGCCGAAGCCGTCGAAGATTGTCCAGTTCATGGTCAGTCCGGCGTTTGCCATTTCGCTTGCAATGCCGGAGGCGGTTTCCGTACCCCCTCCGCGCAAATTGTTCCGGCTGTTATTGAGCGCACCGCTAAAACCGCCGTTCATATCCACGGAAGGCAGGAAACCGGCATTGCCAAGCGTGGCATTGTTATCGCTTATCTGCTGCGCGTTATGGATAATGCGAATGGCATAATTCCGATCAAGCCCCGTTTCAATACAATGTTTGAGGCTATATACCTCCTGCGCGGCGGAAGTAAACGAAAGAAAGACAAAGAGCAACAAGGACGAAAGATATTTCATAAATATATGATAAAAATTAGTTTATTCTACTATTGACAAGGCTCGAAGGAATTTGCATAAAGTCATTTCTTTAATTTCCCCAATCGGTTCTTTATCATACCCTCTATGTCGTCACCGGCTTTGTAGTTGCTTTGCAGGCTGTTCAGATAGACGCGGGCTTGGACGTGGTCGCCCTGACGGATGTAGATGTCCGCCCAGAGGATAAAGCCACGGGCGAGCCAGTAAGGGTGGGGCGTGCCGTTTTTGGCGTAGTCTTCGAGGATGCGGACGGCGGCGGCATCGTCTTTGGTGTCGTAATAGAGTTGGGCAAGCAGGTATTTGGCTTCTGCACCCTGCGCCGTGCGGGTGTCTTTGGCAAGCTCTTTCAGGTCGGCGGCGGCTATCGTCTGTTTACCTGTGCCGATGAGGGCTTTGGCGCGCACGTAGCGGGCTTCCGCAGCAAGTTCGGGGGAAAGTTTGGCGTCTTTCAGCAGGTTGTCGGCGGCAGACAATGCCTCTTGCATCTGGTTGGTGAGCAAGGCACAGCGCATAATGCCCAAGCGAGCGACTCCCTTGTTGGTGGGGTCTTCGGCGAGAAGCAGCAATTGCCGGAACGTTGTCAAGGCGACGGCGTAATCCGCTTCCAGATATTCAATCTCTGCCTTGCGCGTCGTCGACTCTTCCCCGAACTTCGTATTGCCGCTGTCCAATACACGGGTGAACAACTGCTTTGCCTCCTCGTATTCTTTTTTGGCAAAGGCAATGCTGCCGAGCCGGAAATTGGCGTTGGCACTGAAAGCACCTTGCGGGAACTTTTGCAAATAACGGGCTAAGCTGTTGCCTGCCGCCTCATTGTCCCCCCGCATGAAGAGCCTTTCGGCGGCAAGGTAGGTGAGCGAGTCCTCTTCGGAGGCTTCCATGCGTTCTTTCCCCCCCAATGCGCGGACATAGGAAGTGTAGGCATTGACCTCGTTCATATCAACATAGACCGACTTCAAATCTTCCAGAGCGACACGGGCTTCTTCGCTGCCGGGGTAGTTGTCTATCACTTTCTTGTAGGCTTCGGCAGCCTTGATGGGTTGGTTTTCATTGAAGTAAATCAAGCCGGACTGTATGCCTGCCTTTCGGGCAAGACTGCTGTTGGGATAGCGGCTTATCAGAGTTTCAAAGGTTTCAACGGCTTCCCTGTTTTTATTCAGCAGGACGCAGGCGCGACCCTTTTCGTATAGGGCATTGTCCGCATACGGGGATTCGGGAAAGTCGGAGAGCAGCCTGTCCATTTCGCGTATCTTGCCGGCATAATCCTTTTGCAGTCCGAGTATGAAACCTTTCTGATACACCGGATAATCGCCGGCGGAAGGGAGCAACTGTGCGGCACGGTCGTAGTTTTCCTCCGCCTGCGCAAAGCGGCGGTCGAAGAACAGGCAGTCGCCGATACGGTTGAAAGCATCGGCAAGGGAAGGCTCCGCCTGCCGCTTCTCCAAGATAGTGTATTGGCGGAAACGGGGCAGGGCTTCCTCGTAGTCCTGTTGCTTGAAACAGCAATACCCCAGATTATAATGTGCCAAAGCGTACATATCGGTATTGCGGTGGCGGGTGTTGTTGAGATAGGTGCGGTAGTCGGCGGCAGCTTTCGCATATTGCTCCTGTCGGTAACAAGACTCTCCTCGCCAGAAATACGCCTCGCTGCGGACTTCCGGGCTGTGTGCGCCCGCCTCAATGGCACGGGTGAAGAGGGCGGCGGCTTCGTCCGTCTTGGCATTGGCAAAAGCCTGTGTGCCTAACTGAAACAACACGTTCTGCTTTGCCTCCAATATCTTATTGCCGGGGCGGTGGATCTTTTCAATTGAAACAAGAGCTGCCTGATAGTTTTTGGTGGTCATATACACTTCCGCCAGATAATCGTTCACCTTGTCGGCGTATTTGGAATGGGGGAAGTCGTTGAGGAAGCCCTCAAAGATGCCGACCGACTCACCGAAGCCGGTGAAGTTGGTTTCATGTATCAGCAAGGCATAATTATAGAGAGCCGCCTCGCGGATTTGCTCATCAAAGGGAGCAGTGGCGGCAGCCTCGAAAGCCATGCGGGCGTTGTTCTTCTCTTTTAGTTTCAAATAAGACTGACCCAGATAGAGGTAAGCATTTTGGGAAAGCGCATCATGCTCACGAATCGTCCGCCCAAAACGATCTGCGGCGCGGGTGTAATCCTTTCTGTTAAAGTAACAAATGCCGAGCAAATACAAGTCGCCGCGCAAAGGTGCATCTTCCGCCGCAACATACTTGCCCAAGCGGTTGGCAGCCCGCTCCTGATTGCCCAATTGATAGTAGGCATTGCCGAGCATACGGTACACCTCGCCGCTGTTCTCCCCCGAGGGGAAAGCCGCTATTACAGCCTCGCCTTCCTTTATTACCAGCTCGTATTTATTCTGGATAAAGTAAATCTGCGTGATGTAATAAAGCGACAACTCCCTGTAATCCGTCACATTCCGCAGGCGGGAAAACACAGCCAAAGCCTCGCCGTACTTTCCGGTTGCATAATCAACGTAGCCCGTGTAATAATCCGCCGCCGCCCTGTAAACCGTGCCGATACGGCTGATGTTGGCAAAGTATCCCCTTGCCTTCGGCAAATCCCCTGTCTGCAAAAGGGCATACGCCATACAAAACGAATAGGCTTCCTGCCGTTCCGCATCCAGCCTGTCTATATCCGTCTCGCGAAAGCGGCGGAGAGCCTCCTGATAGTCCCCTCGCGCGAAAGAAACGGAGCCTGTCATATAATACACCTCATTGCCGTGCCGCGAATCCGGATAATCCGCCAGATACTTCTCCAGCAGAAGCCCTGCATTCCCCCGCCTCTGCTCAAAGGCGGCACAGGCAAGCATATAAGCGGCTTCCTGCACGAGGTCGGCATCCGTCGCACAGGCTCTGTAAGCCTCCAGCTTATCCGTCGCCCCCGCATAATTCTTCAACCCGAACAACTCCTTCCCTTCCGCAAACAAGTGTTCCGGCAATTCCGCCGACCGGCTTCTCTGCCCCGCCACCTGCCCTGCGGACAGCAACAGACACAACGGAATAAACAGCAGTTTCTTCATCATTTCCACATTATTATATAGGAGATTATATAGGAGTATAGCCGGTAATCTCCCGCTCTCCTGACAATAGTTGTTGCAGTTCTTCAGCAGTTACGTTTACGCTTATTTTCCCGTTTTGCGCTACAGATATTTTTCCCCGTTCTTCCGATACGATAACGATTAAGGCATCGGTTTCCAGTGACATGCCCAGGGCGGAACGGTGCCGCAGCCCTAGCTCTTTCGGCAGGTTGGCTTTTTGTGCCACCGGAAGGATACAGCCGGCGGCGCGGATACGGTTGTCCGCTATAATCATTGCTCCGTCGTGTAGCGGACTGTTTTTGAAGAAGATATTTTCAATCAGGCGTGCATTCACCTCGGCTACGAATATCTCGCCCGTGTGGATATAGACCGACAAATCAACATCCTTTTGGATGACAATCAAAGCCCCCGTCTTTTTCCGCCCCATGCTCATACACGCCAGCACCACCGGCGTGATATACCTTGTCTTCTCCTTCTGATCCTCCTTTTTGGTGAACAGCCGCCCGATGAATTTCCACCTTTTATGCGAACCGAGCGCAAGCAGGCTTCGCCGGATCTCATCTTGAAACAACACGACAAGCACAATGAAACCCACCCCGATGATTTTATCCAATATAGCCCCCATCAACCGCATTTCCAGCATTTGGGAGGCAATCAGCCAGACGATAATAAAGGATATGATCCCGCTGAAAAGCGGAATGGAGCCTGAATTTTTCATCAACCTGTATGTCTGGTAGAGGAAAAAGGCGACTAAAAGGACATCAATGAGGTCTTTTATGCCAAAGTGTATCCACATTTAGGAGTTGGGAGTTAGAAGACGTTGGGAGTTGGATGTTGTCGGGAGGGAAACTGTCAGTTTCTTTACTATTTTGACGGCCTCGACAGCTTCTTTTACGTCGTGGACGCGGAGGATGTCGGCACCGTTGAGGAGAGCAAAGGTGTTCAGGACGGCGGTACCGTTCAGGCTTTCGGCAGGTGAGCCGCCAAGGAAACGATATATCATGCTTTTGCGGGAGATGCCTGCCAGAAGGGGGAGGTCGAAAAGGGCGAACTCGTTCAGACGGCTCATCAGTTCGTAGTTCTGGTCAGTGGTCTTGCTGAAACCGAAGCCGGGGTCGAGGATGACGTCGTTTACGCCTAACAGATGCAATCGGCGGACTTTCTCCGCCAGATAGAGCATGATTTCGTCCATCATATCGGTATAGTCCGTATGTTGCGGCATCGTCTGCGGCGTTCCGCGCATGTGCATCAATATATAAGGTACGTGAAGGGGGGCGACAGTATCGAACATAGCCGGATCAATTTCCCCGCCCGAAATGTCATTGACGATTGCCGCGCCGTAGTCCTCCACACAGCGGCGGGCTGTTTCCGCACGGAAGGTATCAACCGATACGGCTGTACCCGGAAACTGCCTGTTAATGATGTCCAAAGCGAAAGCCAAGCGTTTCATCTCCTCCTCCGGGGATACTTCCGCCGCATCGGGACGAGAGGAGTAGCCGCCCAAATCCACGATGGCACCGTCTTCTTCCAGAATGGCTTGCACACGTTCTTCAACAGCCGCTTCGGTCTGCTTGCGGCTTGCGGAATAAAAAGAGTCGGGGGTTACATTTAGGATACCCATCACCAAAGGGATATCCAACGAAACAAGGTTTCCTTTTATATTGAGGGTCTTATGTGCCATTGTGCTTTTTCGGGCAAAAGTATAATAACTTCGGGATTATTTCAGCAGGTCGGGACGTAGGCGAGCAGTGCGTTCCTGCGCTTGTTGCAGTTGCCATTCGGTAATGTTGCGCTGATGACCGGAGAGGAGGACGGGGGGAACTCCCCACCCCTTGTATTCCGCAGGACGGGTATAGACGGGAGGAGCAAGGAGATTGTCCTGAAAGGAGTCGGAAAGGGCACTTTGTTCATCGCCGATTACGCCGGGCAGGAGGCGGACAACAGCATCGGCAATAAGAGCAGCAGGCAGTTCGCCGCCGGTCAGAACATAGTCGCCTACGGATATTTCCCGGGTGATCAGATGTTCGCGGATGCGGTGGTCTATGCCCTTGTAGTGACCGCAGAGGATGATGAGGTTATTTAATAAGGAGAGGCTGTTAGCCATTG
>LBCX01000411.1 GCA_001657575.1 Bacteroidales bacterium Barb4 | reverse complement strand
GTGCGCAGAGCCTCACGCAGACGGGTAGCGTTGAAGAGTATGCCGGAGCCTTCCGCTTGGCGGACGATTTGGGTAAGGATTATTTCCTGCACGGACAGACCATAGCCGCGCAGGGCATCGGGACTGAGTGCCGGACTTTCCGTTTGCCCGACGGGAGGCAACTGAGCAGTGTCGCCCATCAGTATCAGGCGGCAGTTTTCCCCCGAATAGACGTACTGAATCAGGTCGTCCAGCAGGCAACCCGTGCCGAACACAAACGAATCCTGCCCGCTGTTGGCAATCATGGAAGCCTCATCCACAATGAAGAGAGTGTCCTTATGCAGGTTCTCGGCAGGTTGGAAGTTCGTTGCTTCGTGCGAGAACGCCTTCTGGCGGTAAATCTTTTTATGGATAGTGAATGCCTTTTGCCCCGCATAGCCGGAAAAGACCTTGGCGGCTCTGCCCGTAGGAGCGAGGAGAACAGTTTTTTGCGCCAGTTCGCCAAGGGTTTTCACCAAAGCACCCGTCAGGGAAGTCTTCCCCGTTCCCGCATACCCTTTGAGCAACAGGAGCGAGTCGCTACCGCCTGCGAAAAGGAAACCGACAAGGGATTGTATGGCGGCGGCTTGGTCGGCAGTAGGGGTATGCGGGAAATTGCGGGTGATGTGCTCAGCCGTAAAAGTATGCTCCATTTATCAAATCTCCTGTTGTGGCATAAAACGGCGGCAGGCAATGCTCCAGTGTCCGTGCTCCCCTTTACAATTAAGCCAGCGGAAACGGGCGGTATGCGGTTTGTCATACGTTTCGCTGCCGAATGTTTTGACAAAGATGCTTTTGGTAATAAGCTCATGAAAGAGGCACTCCTTCTGCACCTCTGACGTATTGGTATGCGGATTTTCCTAGCGTTCCACTGCTTCCAGCAGACCGGTGAGAATGAGGGCAAGCGCATCACAGGCACTTTTCGGAATTTGATAAATCGCCAGATTGTCCTTTATATCTTGAAGAACGTTGCCCAATACATCCAACTTCTTGCGCGGACTAACTTTTTTGTAATCCGATACTTGTTCTAATTTCATGGCTTTATTTACCCCCTAATAGGGTTTGAAATGATATTGCACAAAAAAGGCGGTTGTTATGAATTTCCCTTGCATCCCTTAGGGTGTACATACGCTACTTGAATATATCGACAAACATTGCGGCTACGTTATCATAACTTGTCAAATTCCTTCCCAAACGCGCCTCTTCCATAGCCCTTAATGTGGCTTTGTTTGGTACATGCGCAGATTCGGGAAGGAGTGACGTATGGGGTGTATCCAACAAACGAACCGCTTTATTGGCTTTTGTCTTGACTGTACTCACTGTTTCCATAACACTTGTATTTTTCTGTTTTTATCGCGGCAAAAATACAGCAGAGATTCTTTGCAACTGCAATAAACGGAACAAATATCGTGGTGCAGCCGTCAGGATGAAATACGCTGCCGTCAGGAGGAGATACGAAGGCATCAGGATTAGGTACGAAGTGCCCGTCTGAAGAGCCTAAGCTCTTAGGCTTATCTCCTAAGGCTCTTAGTCTTTTCTCCCAAGCCTCCATAATTAGAGCCTAAACGCTTGGGAGATAAGCCTAAGCGTTTAGGCTCTTAAAAGGGGTGTTTGGAGGTAAGGACAGGGAGGTCGGAGAAGGTCCTTTTGACCGTTCTGAAGAGCCTGAGAGCTTAGGCTTATCTCCCCAGAGCTTCGTCTCTTCTCCTCAATGCTTCGTCTCTAATTATGGAGGCTTGGGAGAAAAGCCTAAGCGCTTCGTCTCTAAAGAATAAAAAACAGAACCCCTAACAGGGTTTCAAACCCT
>LBCX01000410.1 GCA_001657575.1 Bacteroidales bacterium Barb4 | reverse complement strand
GGCGTTCTTTCAGAACGCCATTAATGGTACATCGTTCCATTAACCCCACATTCCGCTACGCTGCATGTGGGGCTGAAATCCGGCGTTCTTTCAGAACGCCATTAATGGTACATCGTTCCATTAACCCCACATTCCGCATTCGCTGCATGTGGGGCTGAAATCTCTTGCCCTTTCAGGGCATTTGGCGGTAACCGTACAGTTTCCGACCCCGCAACCTTGAAAATCGCTATTCCGCTGCCTTGACCAAGGCATATTCAATTTCGGGTTTGCCTCTGACACCGCCGTCGTTGCCGACTCCCATGGCATTGAATTTCAATTTATATACATTGCCGGCAGGGTCTTGCACCACGTAAAAGCGGTCTTTTTTGATGCCTGCGCCGGTGGTTGTGCGCCATTCGGAGCCGATGGCAACGCGCGAATCGGAAAACACGACCGTATTCAGGCGGGCTGCCGTAAACGTATCGTAGGTAACGCCTGCTTCTTCTGTGACAATCTGCGCCGACTTGGCTCCCCCGTAGGTGTTGGTGTACACAAAATCGGCATAGAGGTAGGGAGTGGTTGCATTGGCGCGGAAGGTGGTGTACGTCCATTCGATGTCCCATTTGGCTTTTGCGGGTTCAACCTGCACTTCGGCTCCCGTGCTTAGCGACACGTATTGGAAGTTGGCGGCGGCGTTTTTGGCAACAGTCAGCGTTTTGTATGTCGCATCCGCGATATTGGCGTATTGCAGCGTGTAGCCTGCGCTGCTTTGCAGGATGCGGATTTTCTTCCACTGTCCGCTTCCCGGATTGATGATATACACCTTGTTGTTTGTCGCTGTTGCCGAAACGGCGGCAATGACCGTTTTGGACAAATCGCCTTCCACGTCATCGATAATATCAAAATTGCCCTGTCCGAAACCGAGTTTCAACACATCGCCCAAGCCGGTGGTATCGGCGGCGGAAACGGCGTTGAGGTCTGTCTTGTCAATCGCTTTGGCGGTTGCTCCCGCCGTCTGGTTGAGAATAACGCGGAACTCTGCGCCGGAATAAAAGCCCAAATCCCATGAAGCGCGGGCAACGCTCACCGCCTTGTTGCTGCTGAAATCGACAAAGACCGACAGGCGCGCCGAACTGCCGTTTTCGCCCTCGCTGCCTTCCAGCCCGTTGAGCGTTAGCACACTGCCTTGCGAAACGATGTCGGCAAAAGCCAGATTAAGCGTACTTGTTGCGCCTTTTGTTGCTGGCGCGGAAACGGCGGTAACGGTAAACGTAATGCGGGCATCGCCTTCCGTCAAAAGTCCGGCGGCTTTGGCGACGGTAATGCCGGCAGAGGTTTCGCCTGCCTTGATGACAGCCGTCAAAGAGCCGTTGCCTGCGGCAGGGGAGGTGGTAAATCCTTCGCCGTAGGCAATGCCGACAGCGGCTACCGCGACGGTAACGCTCACGTCTTCTTTGGCAGCGCGGTCGAGCAAAAGGTTGAAGCCGGCAGTGGGTTCGCTGGGCGAAAATCCGAGTGCGGCGGCTTCAAAATTGACGGTGTTATCCACCTCCGGAATGTCATCGTCCTTACAGGCGGAAAAGCAAATGCTTGCACCTGCAAGCAGGGAAGCGGCGAGAGTTTTCATTTTCATCTTATACAAATTATTGTTGTTGAATACGTATGTGATGCAAATTTCGTGTTGCGCAGTCGTCCCGAAGGGACGGAAGATTTCAGCCCCACATGGAGCGGAGCGGAATGTGGGGTTACAGGAATGGTATCATTAATGGAGTTCTGAAAGAACGACCGAATATCATCTATATATTGCATTGTAAACATTGTTTGTATCGTCCTTTCAGGACTCCATCGG
>LBCX01000409.1 GCA_001657575.1 Bacteroidales bacterium Barb4 | reverse complement strand
TCTTGAAAAGGGACAGCAGCACACCGAGTTCCTGCAAAAAGCCGACTACACCAACTTCTGCATCGACAAAGTCCAAGCGGGCTTAGGCTGTATCAACACTTGGGGCGCGCTACCGATGGACAAATACCGCCTGCCTTATGGCGATTATGAGTTTACTTTTATCATGCAACCGGTGCAGGCAGGCTATTAACTTGCGTTCGGGATACCTCATTTGCATACTTTTACTACTTTCGCGGCGTTTCCCGCGTGAGGGGAGACACAGACAATAAACAGATATACCTCATCAACACATGGCTATAGCATACTATGTGGAGCAAGTCCCGTTCCCTCCTCTGAGGAGGAGGATTGTCAGCAAATGGATACAAGCCGTTGCCGGCGGATACGGCAAAAAGACCGGTACTATCAGTTGCATCTTCTGTTCCGACGAGAAGATACTGGACGTGAACCGGACGTATTTGCAACATGATTATTATACCGATGTCATCACCTTTGATTATACGGAGGGCGACTGCATATCGGGCGACCTTTTCATCAGCCTCGACACCGTCCGCTCCAATGCAGCAGATCTGCGGACGGACAGCGGCGACGAGCTGCACCGTGTCATCATTCACGGCATCCTGCACCTCTGCGGCATCAACGACAAGCTGCCCGGCGAGCGGGAAATCATGGAAGAAGCTGAAAACAAAGCTCTGCAACTGCTGGCAACTTTCGTTTAAGAATCATACGTATGACTGACAGGATTCTCTCGTTATTTGTTGGATTGACGGTATTGTCCGGTTGCTCTGCCGATGCACCGGATATTCATACGGTCTGCTTGCGCGATGCCGTTGGCAACTATGTCATCAAGTGGGAAACGATTCCGCCCGTTGACGGCAGGGTGAAAATATATGTATCGCGCAATCCGGACGAGTTTAATCTCAAAGCGACTCCCGCCGTTCAAGCCGACATCAGCCGGGGGATAGCCACTTATATTACCGACGACAATGTTACCCGCCAATACTTCTACCTCACTTTCAACGACAAAGCAGGTCTGGTGACCGGCGCACGTCTGGTAGAAATGGACAGCGTATTGAACCTGCGCGACATGGGCGGCTATTTTAACTCCGACAACCGTATGACCCGCTGGGGAATGGTGTACCGATCGGGCGACCTGAGCCGTTTAAGTACGCCTGACTCTCTGCGCCTGAACAGTCTGGGGCTGAAAACTGTCATCGACCTGCGAAGCTCCCAAGAAGTGGAATTGAAGCCGCTAAACCTTACAGGTGTCAATATCTTTCGCCTGCCGCTCACCGTCGGTACAATGAGCGGCATCCGCTCTTTCCTGTGCGACGGGCACATGCGGAAAGGCGATGCCACTGTATATATGCAAGACCTTTACCTGAAATTCCTTATCGAAAACTCCGAGACCTTTGCTCAAGCTCTCAGGCTCTTCCTTGACAAAGGGAACTATCCCATCCTTTTCAGCAGTGACTTGGGAAAGGACGGTGCGGGCTTTCTGGCAAACTTGCTGTTCTCTGCCCTGTCTGTCCCTGACGAAACAATCACTGACAACTATCTTGAATCAAACAATTATGTCACTCTCAGCCGTTTTGCCGGCATCGCCGATATATCGACGCTGAGTCCCGAAGCCGAAAAAGCCTTGCTTGTACTCCTCTCTGCGGACAACTCCTTTCTCAGCCCTCTTCGGCAGAAGGTCAGGGCAGACTACGGCACTTTTCCCGAATATCTTGGCAGTGCCCTTGGCTTCCCGCCAAAGAGCTGTGCGAAGTTACAGGATATATTACTTTATTGAGGTTATGCAGAAATCCCGAAGGGACGGGAGATTTCAGCCTCACATG
>LBCX01000408.1 GCA_001657575.1 Bacteroidales bacterium Barb4 | reverse complement strand
ATTGATGAGTTTCAGGGTCAGACCAAAGAGTATGTCGCCACGCTCAAATTGGGCGAAACCACTCCTTCCTTTGATTTGGAGAAAGCGGTCAATGCCGTCTATCCGACAGCGCATATCACCCGCGAGACAGTGGAGCAGGCTCTGCAATCCTTTACGGGAACCATCCGGCAAATACCGCCCGTCTTCTCTGCCTGCAAGGTGGAGGGCAAGCGGGCGTATGAATTGGCGAGGAAAGGCGAGGAGGTCGAACTGAAAGCCAAAACTTTGGTGATAGACGAGATAGAGTTGCTGGAATATGCTCTCCCCGTTGTCAAGATACGTGTCGTATGCAGCAAGGGCACTTACATCCGTGCCTTAGCCCGTGACATCGGCATAGCCCTACAATCGGGCGCACACCTGATTGCGCTGGAACGCACGCGGATAGGCGGTGTGACGTTGGATAGGTGCCTCTCGGTGGACGATATGGAAGCCTTTCTCAACAAGCAAGTATAAAAAGTAAACAGTAAATAAAGAAGTATGAAACTGTCAAAGTTCAAGTATGAGTTGCCGCCGGAGCGGATTGCCCTGTATCCGACAGAGCACAGGGATGAGTCGCGTATGATGGTTATCCACCGCAAGACGGAGGAAATCGAACACCGCACCTTTAAGGATATTCTCGACTATTTTGGAAAAGGAGACGTCTTCATATTCAACAATACAAAAGTGTTCCCCGCCCGCCTCTACGGAAACAAGGAGAAGACCGGCGCACGTATCGAGGTTTTCCTGCTGCGGGAACTGAGTGCGGAACTGCGCCTGTGGGACGTGCTGGTTGACCCCGCCCGCAAGATTCGTATCGGGAACAAGCTCTACTTCGGCGATGACGACTCGATGATAGCGGAAGTGATAGACAATACCACCTCGCGCGGTCGCACGCTCCGCTTCCTCTACGACGGCAGTCATGGCGAGTTCAAAACCGCCCTCTACAATATGGGTGAAGCCCCGTTGCCCCGCTACATCGACCGCCCTGTGGAGCCGGAAGATGCGGAACGTTATCAGAGTATCTTCGCTACCGAAGAAGGTGCCGTCGTTGCCCCTGCGGCATCTCTCCATTTCAGCCGCGAACTGATGAAGCGTTTGGAGATTAAGGATTGCCGTTTTGCCTTCCTGACCGCCCACTCGGGACTGGGCAATTTCCGCGAAATAGACGTGGAAGACCTGAGCAAGCACAAGATGGACTCCGAACAGCTCATCATCAATGCCGATACCACAAAAATCGTCAATGACGGCGTTGACGCAGGACACCGCGTGTGTGCGGTGGGTAACTCCGTGATGCGTGCCGTTGAAACGGCAACCGCCACCGACGGTCGTTTGAAGGAATATGAAGGCTGGACAAACCGATTCGTCTTCCCGCCCCACAAGTTTAAGCTGGCGCACACACTGCTCACCAACTTCCACTGCCCTTATTCCACCATGCTGATGATGGCAGCCGCTTTCGGTGGATACGACTTGATTATGGATGCCTACCAGACGGCTATCAAGGAGAAATACCGCTTTGGAGCCTACGGCGATGCCATGCTCATTATTTGAAAATCAACTATTATGTCAAATCAATTGATAAGTACGTGATGCAAATTAGTTTATATTATATCTCATGTTGCGTGGTCGTCCCTTCGGGACGGGAGATTTCAGCCCCACATGCAGCGTAGCGGAATGTGGGGTTACGGACGATACCATCAGGAAAGTTCTGAAAGAACTATACAAAATGCAACATATAATATTCGGTCGTTCTTTCAGAACTTACGGGTAATTGCTCTTTTAACCCCACATTCCGCTACGCTGCATGTGGGGCTGAAATCTCCCGTC